>JANQER010000235.1 GCA_028278255.1 Elusimicrobiota bacterium
AAAATGACACATCAACCGGCCATCCGGATCACAAAAAAGTCGGATCCCGTCAAGCAACAACCAGCAAATTTTCCGTCATTTCTCAAGTCATGCCAAACACCCGGCTCAAGCTTTTATACGGCAGAGGCGTGAGAGCGCCTTATTATGACAGTCTGCTGGCCAAAGGTTACATAAGCGGAGAACCTGTCTTAAAAAATGAAATTGCAGATTCTTATGCCGTGGAACTGAGCCGTCAGATCACTGACCAAGTCACCGGCCTGGCGGACTATTCCTATTATGACATTGCCATGGCCGGTGTTGTGGACACTGGGGCCGGCAGTGTCACGCCTGTCACCAAATCCAAGAAAGTCAAATCTGTTTCTGCTGAGATCAGAGGCAATTTTACGCGCACCTCATACGGTTATGTCAATTATTGCCATGTGTCAGTGGAAGACGAAGATGAATTATCAAACAATCTGGAAGGCAGTTACCCTGACAACATACTCAATATTGGAATTGCAGCCAGTATTCACAAAAACATCACTGCAACGCTGCGCGGGAAATATGTGGATGAAGTCACAGGAACCGGCATGTCTTATGCGGGGTTGAACGGGGAAAGGACCGATACCATCAAATCCTATGCCATTGCAGACCTTGGTGTCACCATTTCCCAAGCCCTTCATATGCCTTTGGACATCTCTTTCTTTGTGTACAATCTGTTTGACAAGACATACAATGAAGTCTTTTATGAACTGGCCCGCCCAAACCCCAAACGGTCCTTTATTGTGAGAGCGGATTACAAATTCAAATAACGGTTTTATCGTATAGGGTTTTCTTGGTATTCTATCGGGGCTGTCATTGCCTGATTTATCAGGCGCTTTTAAAATGGGCTCTTTCACAGAATCTGTGGGTAAAAACCTGACAAAAAGATTTTTTATGGTTAAACGCCGCGCTTCGCGCCCCGCTTTTTTTAACCACGGAGAACACGGAGAAATACGGGGAAATACAAAAAAACATAAAAACAAATAGGTTTTAATCCAAAAAAAGATTTTCCCCGTGCTCTCCGTGTCCTCCGTGGTTAAATAGGAATGGGCGGGCGCAAGCCTGTGATGCTTTAGGTTTTGAGTCAAAAATGAGCATCAGATTATTTTACATTTTTATCGTCACAAAAAGAGCTTTTTCTCCCACAAATTTTGTTAACGAGGCTTAAAATGTTGTCCACAGAAAAACGCC
>JANQER010000392.1 GCA_028278255.1 Elusimicrobiota bacterium
CATTGGCCATGTCTCGCCTGAAGCCGCTGCCAAAGGCCCCATTGCCATTCTCAAAAAAGGCGACCGCATCCGCATTGAAGCCGGCAAAGGCAGAATGAACATTCTTCTCCCTGCCAAAGAAATAACCCGCAGACTCAAAAAACTCAAGCCCTTTCAATCCAAAATCAAAAGCGGCTGGCTGTCACGGTATGCCGTCCATGTCACCAGCGCTGACACCGGCGCAGTGATGAAATAACCGTCAATTAAATTAAAACAAAAAAGGGTGGGTGTTCGTTCTTAATAGAAGTCGTTTTAGGGACTGTTGCGAAAGTCAAGAATGATGAATTTGTCTCCCCTCTCCCGCAAGCGGGAGAGGGCATCGAGCCTCCGGCTCGAAGGGTGAGGGCAGTGTGGATGAAGAAGTAGGAGCAGGAGAAGAGTCAGTTTTACCAAGACCCCGATGAATTTCATTTAAAACGGTATTTGTATGAAACGAAACCGAAGCGATTGGAACTGGTGTCTGTGGGTAAAGTGGGATGATCCCCTTTGACCTTCAATATGGGTTATGTTTTTTGGGATTTGATTACGATTTCACGAACCTGTGAATTGTAATCATTGGCATAGGTAGACAATTGGTTTTTGCTCTCAGTCGTATTGATTTTTAGCAAAGCCCATGCCGCACGTATGCGCACGGTTTCTTCCATCACAGCAGCTTCTTCCTTCAAAAAACCTGATTTTAATTCCAACAATTTTGCCAGAGGGCCCACTGCGGATTCATGTCCTATTTGGCCCAATGCCAAACACACCTCTTCCAAAGAAGCTGTGGACACATCCTGCAAAAGATCAATCAAAGGCTGAACCGCTTCCTGAATTTTCATTTCACCAATGGACCGCACAGCCTCAATCCGGATGGCTTGATCCGGATCACTTAAACACCGCACCAGCAAAAGTCTGGCTTTTTCCGTATCAATCCGACTCAACAGCTTTACCACGCATTTGCGCACAACAGTGTCCTGATAATAAATAAAAGGCGCCAGCCAGTCTGCCAGCTCCGGGTAAACAAAATCATCTAAAACACTGAGCAAATTCAGCAATATGGCCGTGGAATTTCCAATATGAAACTCAGCCGCCAAATGATGGGAAGCGGCCTCCCCAAAAGTCTTCAATGTTTCAGCCGCCAAACGCCGGGCCCTGATATCAGAAGATGTTTTAATAATCTCCACAAAACAAGGAATGGCATTTTCTCCCAAATCCGCCAAAAGGCGCCGGCTCGTGTCTTTTAAATTTTCCTCATTGGACAGCAAATCCTGCACAAGCACTTCCAATAATTTGTCACTGATTTCATGCAAAGCTTGATTCGCGTCTTTTGTTTGATCCTTGTTTAACGGACTCTCTTTTATAGCGTGTTTTCGCATCAAAGTGGTAATCTTTAATGCCCGGCCATAATCATGCCCCCTGTAATAATGAATTGAAGCCTGTGTCAGCACATTCATCAATTCCTTATAAACCATGGGGGAATGCTCTTCAGACTTGGCTGATTTAAAAAGCGACAATGACAGGTTTTTTTCCAAATCCTTTTGCTGCTTGGCCCAAAACACGGCAAAAAGCTTGCCGGATGCCACCACGGTTTTATGGCGCTCATCAGGCTTTCCCTCTGCCAGATTTTTCAAAAAACGCTCCAGCAGCTTCTGCGCCAGATCCGGCAGGCCTTCGCCTAAAAGTGTTTCAAACAAACCCGTCATTTGCTCCAGAATTCTGCCCTCCAAAAATGCAGAAGGCGGCTTTTCCAAAAGCTGCCGGGCCTGAAACGAAGCATCATCTTTTGGCTTTTCTTGAATATCCTGCGGCACAGACTGAATCAATTCCTCCTTGACCAAATTGTCATAAACCGCAAAACTCATGTTTTTACTGGCAGGCGCTGTCAGCAGTTTTTGCACAAAAGCTTTCCAAAGATCAATTTGCTTCACAATATCCGCATTCAACGGCAAAGACCGGATTTGACGGAAACACCGGATCACCTCATCAAATGTTTCCAAAAGCTTGTTTTCGGAAATCACCTCAATCACCTTTTCCTTCACATCCTCCCCCTCCTTGGACTCAGGCAAAGGCTTTTCAAACATTTCCTTCATCAAAGACGTTTCCAGCCCTGCAAGCCTCTGCGCCAGATGCTCCTTCAGCTCCTGACGGCGCCTTTCCTCGGGGATCTCATCAATCATCTTAAATGACTCTTTGAGGGACCCTTCCAATTCCGGAAAAGACTTCATTTCCCTGTAATAGGATTCCGACTTCTTAACAATTTTCTCTTCGTCCAGCATCTCCACAATCGTGGTCTGATTCACATGAATATGCGTGACATTTTGCGTGCGCAGCCAATCTGAGAACTGATTGTCCTTATTGTCTTCGGGTTTTTTGCGGCTCAACAAAATCACAAGATCACGCACTTCAGGAGGGGTAACACCGTATTCGAACGTCAGGCTCTGGATATTGTGTTCCTCAAAAATAGACACAAGCCCCTGCGCCTCACGCACCTCTTTTTGCTCCACAAAAATATTGCTCTCATGGCGGGTAATGGACAGTTTTCCGAAATCGCGCAAAGCCTCAGCCACTTCCTGCAGGAAATACGACAATACCTGCTCCACAGCCGGACTCCCTGCCGGATAAATCCGCTGATTCATAATCGCTGCCCGCAAATGACTGGCCAATAGGAATTCTTTCATCTCCCTATAATTCTATGCCCTGACAGCGCAATTTTCCATACAAATTATCACAAAAACACACCCCTGGACCCCCCAAGACAAACCAAAAATAACCAAATTCCAAGGAACAATAACCAAATAAGAACCAATAACCAAAAATTCACTGAATTTATATTCTTGGTTATTGGTTATTGGAATTTATTTGTATCTTGTATCTTGGAATTTGGTTATTTCCGGTATACTCGGGTTAGAATTTCGTGCTTCATCCCCCACTTACCCGCCTTTTTCGATTTCCAAAATGCGTCTGCTTTGCAGCTCAGTCGGTGGGAACCGCATCAATTGCATGCCTTTGATATCAGTCATATATCTCACAAACTTCAAATACATGTTCATCGCGGGATTGCTGACCTTCAAATCAATAAAATCAATATCAGCTGAAGTGCTTAATGCTATCCGTGAAGCCAAATACAAGGCGCGTCTTAAACGTTCCATCCACGGCGGGCCTTTTTCGCCGCTGCTTTTGGAATACACATCTTCTTCTTTCAACAGTTTCTGCCATTCTTCCCGCTCAATCACAAACAAAATCTTCCCCTGATCATCCTGCACCGCCGCTTTGTCCAGCCAAACAGTCTCTTCTGATTCCCGATGGCTGACGTTCTCCTCTATTGAAAAATCATATTCTTCTCTGTCAGATCTTGTTTTTCCGTTTTTCCGGCTGTACACGCGCGCCAATTCCAGCGCATACATGCTTTCCACTTTTTTCACTTTTCTAGCCACAAGGTTTTTAAAAATCAATAAAATTTCGGATTCCTCATCTGATTTGATTGTTATTTTTTGAGAAGGCTCGCACTTCAGCGCCAAAACAGGGTCTCTTTCAGCGCCCGCCAAAACGCGCACAGAGCGAACACCGGTCAAAGAGGAAAAAAACATGTCCGCCCGAATGTTTTCATTGATCAAAGAAGCGGCCAAACGCTTCATATACCAATCCAAATTCCACGCCTCACAAACCGCGGCCCTTGTCTCCTCTTGTTGATTCTGTTTGTCCTGGTCTTTTTTGCCGTTCCCCAAACCCAATATCATTTCCGGATCATCATAGGCCAGGCAAAAAACACCCTCCTTCAAACTCACCCGGATATCAATATCCAATTCTTTCTTAAATTTCTGAATGGTCATTGGGATCAGGTTGTCTTCGGAATAGCGAACCCACCCGCATCCGGGCGCCAGAATGGAGAGGAAAAAATAAACGGCTGAAAAAAAGCAAGGCGAGATTTTTTTCTTCATGGCCCTCAATTAACATCCATGTGTCAATATTTGACCCTGCGTCATTTTTTCGGGGAAGCGCCGCAGCTGGACCGGACCACCAATTGGCTGGGATAGATTTTTTGACGCAGGTCTTTGATGCGCGATTCCACATGCATGATCAGGATCTCTGTGCCTTCTTTGGCAATTTCATAGATGGGCTGGCGCACAGTGGTCAAAGGCGGGGCGCGAAATGTCAGGCTGGGCATTTCCAAATCATCAAACCCTGCCACAGCAATGTCCCCGGGCACAGAAAGCCCTTCGTCACGTATGGCGGAAATCGCTCCCAGCGCCATATAGTCATTGGCGGCAAAAACAGCTGTGGGCGGGATTTTCAAACGCAAAAACTGACGCATGGCTGTATACGCCTTGGACTGATCAAATTCAGCAGACAACACATATTCCGGATAAAAAGGAATCTTGTTTTTTTTCAGCGCATTGACGTAACCATCCATACGTGACTTGGCGCCGGGCGCTTCGGGCGGGCCGTTCAAATAAGCAATGCGCTCGTGCCCCAGACCGCACAAATGATCCACCACGGAAAAAGCCCCGCCCAAATTGTCCACTTCCACAAAATTAAAATTCGGGTCATGCCTGTAAAGCAGCACCATGGGAAAATTGTCTTTGTCCAAAGAATCCAAAACCGCCTGATCCGTCTGCGGGGCCACAAACAAAATGCCTTGAACAGTGTTTTTCAAAGACTCCACCAGGGTTTTGACATCAATCTCACTGTGCGGCGCCGGGTTCACCAGAACCAGGCCGTACCCGTGAGAAAACGCCACGCGCTGAATGCCTTGCAGGGTTTCCTTGAAAAACCCGTACATGGGCCAGGTCCCCTCACGCAAAAGAACAGCCAAAAGCGGCTGCGCCGCTTTTGTGTCTTTTTTAGGACTCTTTTCCGGCATCGGACTGTTGTCTTCTGTTTTCTTCAAGAATGTCCTCCCTTGTTAAGCGAAGCAAAACTTTTCCGCCGGTCTCATGAACAACCACTTGCTGAATCCGCCCCTGTTTTTGATCATAAGCCTCAATCACATCAGCCACTGTTTTCACCAAGGACGTCCGCACAATGCCTTGGGACAAAGTTGACTCGTCACCGGATTCACTGCCCTGCCCCATAGACAACAAAAGCTTCTGCCCCTGAATAACAGCCCTCACTTGATGCACTTGCAAAAGAGCCTGTACAAAAGGATTCGACAACAACTTAAGCCGAAAAGAAGAAGCAGCCAAATGCGCCATGAAATCTTCCATGGTCAAAGCAGGCCATTCTTCACTCTTATCCTGATCGGACGTGTTCATCAAAAAAACAAGCCGCTTCTGAAAATCAGAACCGGACATCTGAAGACGCATTAATTTTCGATAATCCGGGAAATACTCCATCAGCGTCACAGAAGTCCCCAACCGCGGGTCCCTGGCTCTGACAACCAGGAATGTCACTTCTGCATCCGTATAAAGTGCCGCCAAATTCACGCTCTGCAAAACACCGAACAATTTCTTCAAAATCGCCTGCTGGACGCCCATGTCTTTCCCCACCATACCATCCAGCCCGCCTGTTACATATAAGGTGGTTCCGCTCAAAACAGATTCAGCTTGAAAATCATGCTTTTTCAAACACACTGTCTGCACAGTCTCTGTCAGATGCCGGCGGGAATAATCATATCCGCTCTGGCAAGCCGGCATCAGCACAAGCAACAAAGGAAACAAAAACACCCACATCCGCTTCAAACGTGCCATCCCCATGTCTTTGCGATTGCCGCTTCTTTGATTCATACAGAAGGCGACGGCGGATTCTTGTCTTGCGGGGCATCTTCCGGATGAACAGTTTCCACAGGCACTTGATCGCGCGCTTTTCCATGCTCGGCAAAAATCGCATGAATATCGTCATATTCCAGTTCATTGCGCTTCATCAATTCCTGAGCAAACCGTTCCACAATCACCCATTCTTCGCGCAGGAAAGCCTCTACTTCCTTGGCGCATTGATTCAAAATCACATGCGTTTCCTTATTCAATTGCTGTTTAATATCATCAGACAATTGATGCTCAGGGATCAAATCATAATTCCCAATGTACCCATTGGTGCCCATGCCCAGCTTCCACACCATGGCATGCGCCAAACTCATGGCATGTGAAAAATCAGATGACACCCCGCTGGAGGTCACGCCGTATTTGATCCTTTCCGCAATAAAACCGCCCAAAGACGTTTTAATATCAGCAATAAATTTATCGCGCGTGGAAATATGAGACTCTTCGCGCGGGTGATGATACACCACCCCCAATGCGCCGCCGCGATGAATAATAGACGCCTTAAACACATCATCTGTGGGATGCAAATAATACAACACCATCAAATGCCCTGTTTCATGAAAAGCCACTGACTCCATTTCCCTGCGGCTCATGTTCAGCGGATGCACCATGCCCAAATCAAGACGCTCAATGGCCGCTGTAAAATCTTTATACTCAATCTTAAGCCTCTTGTCACGCGTGGCAAACAAAGCCGCTTCTTTCACAATGTTCATAATATCTGCCGGCGATTTCCGAACGCTCCTCCGCGCCAGCCGGCCAATGTCAATATCCGGATCAAACTTGACTTTTTTCAAATAATAGCGAAAAGTGTCTATACGTTCCTCGAGATTCGGCAGATCAATATAAATCTGACGGTCAAAACGGCCGGGCCGCATCAAAGCCTGATCCAGCACGCCTTCGTGGGCATTTGTGGCGCCGATCACCACCACGTTTTCATGCATATCCGACAGACCGTCCATTTCCACCAACAGCTGATTCAATGTGCTGTCATTTTCCTGGCTGCCAAAAGAACTAAATCTGCGCGTCCTGCCGATGGCGTCAATTTCATCAATAAAAATCATGCATGCGCCATTGGTATACGCCAAAAGCCTGGCTTTCTTGAACAACTGTCTCACCCGGCTGGCCCCCACACCCACAAAAACCTCCACAAAATCACTGCCGGACAAACTCATAAACGGGATGCCGGCTTCTGAAGCAATGGCCTTGGCCAGCAAAGTCTTTCCTGTACCGGGCGGACCTTTTAAAACAATTCCCTTAATAATCTTGCCGCCCACAGACTTAAGGCGCGCATGATCTTTTAAAAGCTGCACCACTTCCATGGCTTCTTTTTTGGCGTTTTCCAGCCCAATCACATCCCGAAACCGCACATTCACGTTCTCAGATTTCACATTGACATTGGCCCGCATCCGGCTGAACCCGCGGCCCATTAAAACAGTGGAATACAGGTACACAAATGCCACAGCGCTCACCACTGACATCAGAAAATACATGGGAATTGTGGCCAGCATGGTCAGCCGGTGATAAGGATCCAGCATCTGCAGCATGACCACAAAAAACAAAATCATAGAGACCAGGAAAAACACAATCAGGATCTTCCCCCAATTGTCCATCCAAAATAATTTCAGCTTCCTATAAAAATACATATCAACACCCCTCCATAAAATCAGACCAATGACCGCAAACCGAATAAACCGACTGCCGTCCAGGAGCATGTCCGACATAAGACTTCGCAGCGAAAATCAGGCCAAAAGCAAATGGCAGCCGGAATGGACCAAAGGCCTGGACTACAAAGTCTTCGGTCTTTGGTCTTCGGTCTTTGGTCTCTCTTCTAATAACTCCTTGATTTGCGAATCAATTTCTTCCAAATCAAAAGGCTTTTGAATATACATATCCGCTCCCACAGTCAGACCGCGCCGGATATCCGCTGGGTCTGTTCTGGACGTGAGAATAATGATCTTTGGCAGCTCAATGTCATACTGCTCATTGCAAAGCGCATTCACCAGCTGATACCCATTCATGCGCGGCATCATCACATCCGTGATCAAAAGGTCCGGCTTGATTTCCCCGACTTTCTCCAAAGCCTCCCGGCCGTCTGAAGCGCAAGTCACATCATAACCGCGGTCATTCAAAAAAATTTTCAAAAGCTCTAAAATATTCGGATCATCTTCAGCAATCACAATCTTAGGTGCCATAGCGCTTCCTTTACGAAATTGCAAATTTAGCATATTAAATATCAAATATTAAAATGGTTCCACAAAAAACTGGCTGTGTTGTTTTTATTTTTAACAATTTAAAATTTAATATTTGAAATGCTAAATTTAATATTTCTATCTTTAATTAACAACTGGCACTGTGAACCAGAAATTAGCACCTTTGCCCAGTCCGTCGCTCAGCACGCCGATCTCGCCTTGATGCCGGCGGATGATTTCCTGGGTAATGGACAAACCCAACCCCAATCCTTCTCTCTTTGAACCTGAGGTTTCCACTTGATAAAATTGGTCAAATACAAGAGGAAGGTGCTCAGGAGACAGTCCCTCGCCTGTGTCCTGAACGCTCACGCGCACAGATTCCTGCTCTTTCCTAAACCCCACAGTAATTCTACCTCCCTTGGGCGTATGCTTCAAGGCATTTCCAATAAGATTTGTCAGGACCTGGTCCAGCCGGCGCGGATCCGCTGATACCTGGGGAAGAGAATCCTCTAATCCTTTGACAACAAAATCAACCTCTTTGTTCCCGGCCACAGGCCTGAACCTCTCCACCACAGGGCCAAAAACCTCCTTGGCGCTCATGTTTTTTTTCTCCACCCGCAGTTTGCCGGCTTCAATACTCACAAAATCCATTAAATCTGAAATCAAATGTTCGAGCTGTTCACAGCCCTTGACCATGACCCCAAGGCACTTGCCGTGATTTTCCGGGGAAATCAACTTGGATTCAAGGGCCTGCGCATACCCCTTAATGGCTGTCAAAGGAATGCGCAAATCATGCGTCACCACCCCTAAAAAACGGTTCTTCACAGTGTTCAGCCGGGTCAGATCCTGATTGGCGCCGTGAAGCACATCCAGCAAGGACCGGATCTGACGCGACATTTTCTGCTTTTCCAAAGCGCGCCGCAATGTGCGGCGAAAAGCAAATGTGTCCAAAGGCTTTAACAAATAATCATACACATCTTCCCGCATGGTGCGGAGAAGCCCTTCCAAAGCCGCATAATCAGCCAGCACAACCACCACCAGATCAGGATTGATCTTCAAAAACTGCTCCACCAAATCCCACAAAGGCATATCCGTCACTGAAGCATCCAACAGCACCAAATGATAAAAGCTTCTTTTCAACTCCTGAACCGCATCCTGTCCAAAACGCGCGCTCCGCGGGCGGTGCCCCTCCATGGCAAGCAAATCCAAAAGCGCCTCGCACGAAGTGGGATTGGAGTCCACAATCAGAATGCGCGCCTCCTCATCCACGGGGCCATGCGCTTTTTTGGAAATTGACTGCAAAGCCCCGAACAGATCACGCGGCGTCACAGGTTCATAAAAAACCTGCACGTACGGCTCATCCAGTCCTTTCAAATGGCTTGAAAATGCTTCTTTTTGCGTTAAAAACCAAATCTGTGCTTCAGGCTGAACTTCATGCCATTTATAAAAAAGATCATCAGGAAAAAATTGAGCCATTTTGGGCTCAAAAATAATCACATCCCATGAGCCGGATTCAAGATACTCCATACATCTGTCTTCTCTGTCACAAAAAACAGAATGACATCCCAAAGCCTTTAAAGGCGTTTCCCAAACATTCGCAGCATCCGGATCCTCTGCAAAAAAAAGGACCTCATAGGGCGGCAATGATGTACGCATAT
Source organism: Elusimicrobiota bacterium (assembly GCA_028278255.1). Lineage (GTDB taxonomy): Bacteria > Elusimicrobiota > Elusimicrobia > FEN-1173 > FEN-1173 > JANQER01. The sequence continues at coordinate 9,622 of JANQER010000392.1, forward strand.
CAAATAACCTCAAAACACAGAACTTAATCCCAATGCGGTTTAGATAAGCCTGATTTCTGTAATTGCCCCATTTATGGGGCGCTTTTTGATAAGCTTTTGCTTTAAAGAGCCCGATAAATCGGGCAAC
>JANQER010000238.1 GCA_028278255.1 Elusimicrobiota bacterium
ACATGAAAAAATTAAAATCAAAATGTTATTGGACAATAAGATAAGTGAATGAAAACCGCCAAAGCAATAATAACCTTCATGTTGCTGGCATCCCTGCAAACCCAATGGTTGAACGCCATGGGGCCAATGCCCGCAGTTGTACCCCTGATGCTGACAGAGCCTGGTTTGACCTTTGGCCCCGAAGGCCAAGGCAGCACAGAACCCATACCTCCAGGCAAAACACCCATACAAGACTTCATCAATCTGGCAGGCGACGCCCAAAATGACATAGACGCCATAGCGGCGGGATTGCAGCAATACGGATACATAAATCCATACCAAACAGATGGTTCAATCAACCCTGATTACAAAGACGCCAACGGCAATATTCGCCTGATTTCAGACCGCTGGATCAAGTACAACACAGACAACAAACCCATCAAAATCATCACAGCTGACGGCACAATCACGGAAATGGAATATGATTATAGCGGTCATAGAGTTAGGAAAACTGTGACAGGGGAAATGGGAGACGGGGAGACAAGGAGCACAATTTATATCGGCGACCTCACGGAAATCACTGATGGCGTAACAACAAATCACATTTTCGCCGGAAGTCAAAGAATCGCCTTCATCACTAACGGCCAAACGCGCTATTACCACAAAGACCACCTCGGCTCAACAACGCATGTGACCGATGAAAGCGGCGCTGTTGTTCAAGACGTGAAATACACGCCGTTCGGCAATGTGTGGAGCCAGACCGGGAATGTCACCAACCATCTTTACACGGATCATGAGAATGATCCATCCACAAAATTGACGGAAATGAAAGCGCGCATGGCAGATCTGATTTTTTGCCGGTTCTTGACCCCTGATAATCTGATACCAGAACCCTACAACCCCCAATCATTAAATCGTTACAGCTATGTAGAAAACAACCCAATCATGTATAATGATCCCACAGGCCACAAAAAAGGCTGGAGCCACCGCAACTGGTGGGAGACAAACTATGATCATGCAGAGGCCTGGATTGAGAATACCGCGCAAAAAAATAATGTGACTATTGGGCAGATAGGGGTAGGCGCTGGATATGGATTCGGAGGGCCAGCAGCTTTTGAAAAAGACTCTGGGATGAGAATTCCAAACTTTCAACCTAAACAGACAGAAGAAAAAGCTACATCAGCTTTATTGGTTGATCAAAGTAAGATTAACCAAATGGACAGTATAATGGATACAGGGATTGAGGCTGTTAATTCTGCTGTAGAGAAAGCTTTTTTTGAGCCTTTTGATTTTTTAAAAGAAAGCACATACAATGTAATTAAAGCTAAAAATGCAGCTTCAACAAGGATAGGGGGTTGGTTGCCTTTTACAGCAGATGGTGAAAAATCAGCAATGTGGTATGCTGACAGATTTAATGAATCTGGATTAGGAGGTAAATTTGTATATGGGGCTGGAGGAATTATTTCTTCTGCTTGGACAGCTGATACCGCAGTGGACACAGCGTTAACATTTGGATCTGGTTGGTCATCGGCAGGATGGGCGTCGAGGACAGGGAGATGGGTTGGGACAGTAGGTCCTCATCCTCCCCATCATGGAATGGGTAGGCATTTTGAGGCAATATTAAGGATTAGAAATACTCAGTATAAGTTGATCATCCCAGGTAGAAAAAGACTGTTTTTTTGGGATAAAAAAATATTTAAATAGGAGAAAGCGCATGAAAATGAATTTTAAAGAACCTGATTTTTCTTCAGGGAAACAAATCGAATTGCGTTATGAAAATGATGTAATTTGTCTTTATGGCACTAAAAAAGGCTTAGAGACACTTATAGATTTTTGTAGAGATTTGATTGAGAAGCCTAATCAAGGTCATATTCATCTTGAAAATAATGATGTCTTAACTAAGGAGTCTTTAAGCGGGGTTATAGCGATTTTTGATAATAAATAATTATTTACAATTATTAAAGTGAAGGGTATATGTTTTGTGCGTGGAAAAGAAATTATGAATTCATGAAAAATGAACTGGAGTCGATGCCTTATAACTATTGCTTTTGCTTTGATATTGCTGGCAATTATTCGATTTGTGAAAGTGACCCTTGAAGAAAAGGGGAATAAGAAAATTTAGCAGTATTGTATTGAGGTGTTGATTTTATGAAAACTTTCAAAAGTTCTTATAAAAACGTTTGGAAAGATTCTTTTTTTACTGTGATTGTGTTTGTTATCTGTGGTATCGGTTTTTTGATTTTTGGCCCAAAGACGATTCTTTTTTTTATTCTCATGTCTGCTTTTATCCCTGCTCCGTTTTTATGGGGGGTGATGAATTATTATTTTTTTGGGTCTGCATGTATTGTGTTAGGGGATGATGGAATCAGTGTTAAGACAGTTCGGAAAAAAGAGGTAAAGATCAATTGGTCAGATGTTCATTCTGTATGGCTGGATGGGCAAAAATGGGTGATTGAAAGAAAAAGGGCTAAGAAATTGTCATTATGGGAATTTGGTTTTTCTGACAGTCAATGGGCACATTTTGGGAGATGGATTAATAAATATCGCAAGCAATTGTGTCAAAAAGAAACATTAAATAAATTTGTTTTTATTCCTGAATATAGAAAGGGTGTGTTTGTCGCGTATGTGTTTATGAGTGTGTTGGCTTTGTTCTTATGGTGGGAAGTGTTCAGTAGAGGGGTTCCTGATATAAATTTGTTGATTTTTGCTTTGATTTTAATGTTTGGTCTTCTGGTTTTTCCTTTTGTTCTTTATAAAAGGATTAGGATAGAAAATTTGATTGTTGTAGAAAGGTTATTTCTTCCTGATGTGCATTTCAAATTTGATGATATAAAAGAGATTAGTAATTATGGGATAATTTTTCAGAAAAGGCGGATTGCTATTGGAGGGATGAGAAATGGTTATAAATTGGTTGAAATGTTGAAAAACAGGCGTCCCTATGATAAAAATGAGTTTGAAAAATACCAAGAAAAGGGAGAGCAGGGAACTTTGCTTGCGATTCGAGGGGGGCTGATTGGAATTGTTTGCACATTTTTGATATACCCATTTTTGTTGTCATCGAACTTGTCAATATGTCATAAATATCAACCACTAATTATTATCGGGATTTATTTAATATTCGGGAGTTCAGCGATGTTTGTATTGAAGAGGATAAAATGAAACATATAGTTATTAATTTATCATTTGCGTCCAAGGAAATAGAGAGAAAATGAACAATAGAGATATAAAAAAATACATTGATTTTAATCCAAATTCTGGATACCCAGCAGGAGAAAAAGTGTTTTTTGAATGTCTAGAATGCGGAGATAATATGCATTCTTTGCCATCAGATAATATGATGTGTAAATGTCGTAATATTAGAATTGATGTAGATTATGGCCGTATTTCTGTTAAAGACCATTTGAAAATGAAAGCTTATTATAAGGAGGTTTGATTAATGTGTCTCTGTAATGATTTAACCGAATTATGGGATGATGAAGCTAAGAAATATATTGAAGGCCATTTGCGGTCTATAGAAGTAAAATCTGATGGGTGGGAGGTGGTTTATGATTGTCCCAATACTGGTTTCAGGTGGATTGAGGATTATCCTCGTAGTGAAGAGCAAGGTGGTGGTCCTATGAGATTACGACGATTGAACAAAGTTGTCAAATAATGAATTTTAAGTGTGAGGTTGTTGTTGAATGCAATCATTACATTATACTCAGAGATTGATTAAAACATGCTTCTAAAAAAAATTGATAACGGGACAAAAGCAATAAAAAATTTTATTTGATATAGTAAAAATCTATAAGTGTATTTTAGTATTGAGAAATTGATTGTCTGATTGGAGGGTCTGATGGGGAGATTCATAAATATTTTCTTGTTTTTATGTTTGCTTGGCATGCCTGTATTTGCTGAGGATTCGGAGATAACTGGTTTTTTCGTAGGGGTTAATGGGAGCGCTGGAGGGTCAGCAGAAGGAGCAGGCTTTGCTTTTGAAATGGGAACTCAGTATGAAAACGCAGGCAGGGAAGACGGCCTGTTTCAAAAACATTTGCTTGTTTTTGATTTTGGCGTTATTTTGAATGAAGAACAAAAAAATTATGAGGCGTCCCCTTCTACAGCGGCTCTCTTAAATGCAGTTGAAAATGCAGGATAAGCAAGAGATGAAAATGAATTGTTTATATGCACGGAACTTGGGACTTCTCTCACTTCAACCATATTCCTCACCACGACTCTCGGGGCATCTCTTGAATCAATAGCAGAATTGGTGAAATCTGATGCCACAGGAAAATTATTGCAAAAAAGGATTCGTTCAAAAGTTCATTTTATTTATGGCGGAAACATAAGATTTTTGGTCGGCCAAAAGATGTCCTGGGTATTAGGCTATTGCACGCGGCGAGGCATTAGGTCAGGACTTAATTATGTGATGAGATTTTAGAGAATCCAGGATAGATCGTTGAGGGCTTTGAGAAAATGGGTATATTAAAGAGGTGTTAAAGATGCTTAAAAAATATTTAATTTTTTTGTTTTTTCTTTTAATGGTGCTACCGGTAATGGCGGATGACTGGATGACAGGTTTAAACATATCTGCCCTGGGATCGGCGGAAGGCACAGGCTTTGGGTATTCAATAGGAGAGGTTTACAATGGGAAATCTGAAAAAAATTTTCTAAATTCGAAAATACTGTCTTTTGATCTTGGTCTTATTTTAAATGATGAAGAAAGCAGAAACTATGAGGTTGATCCTTCTACAACACAATTGGCTGATGTGTCAGAGGAGGGGACGTTTCGGAATACAAATGAAATATTTGTTTGTGCTGAAATCGGTGCGTCTTTGACGGAAAAAACATTTTTAACTTTTACCTTGGGCACATCAATAGAGTCAACAGCTCATTTGGTGAGATCAAATGTAAATGGGCAGCTGTTAAACGAGAGTGAAGACACGAAATTTCATTTTATTTATGGAGGAAATTTGCGTTTTCATATAGCTGACAGGTTTATGTTGGCCACAGGATATACCACTAGACGAGGAATAAAGCTTGGAATAGATTTTGTTTTTAAATAAGTTTTTATCTTATTTGTTGTTTTTCTTTTGATGCCCGATTTTCATAACTCTAACAAACACCCGATGTTTGATTTGTCGGCCTTTCACCACTGAATCCCTATACGGGACACCCAAAACTCAAATCCGCCAAGTTGGGCCATCTAACCCGAATGCGGTTTAGATAAGCTTATCTAAACCACATTGGGGCTAAAAGAATGCAATCAGAAGTTTCTGTCAACGAGTCCGGAAAAGCACAATAGGCTCTTTCGTAAGTCTCTAGGGATTTGTAATATATAGCCATGTTATCCAAAAATATAAGTGCAACGGTCCATGGGATCAATGGTTTTATTGTGAATGTGGAAGTGTATTTGCGAAAAGGGCTGCCGTCTTTTTCCACTGTGGGCCTGCCGGACACGGCTGTGCGTGAATCCAAGGACCGTGTGATTGCTGCGATCAAAAATTCTGGATTTGATTTCAAAGCCCGTAAAGTCACGGTGAATTTATCGCCGGCAGATGTGAAAAAAGAAGGCACTGCTTTTGATCTGCCCATTGCCGTGGGGGTTTTGGGCGCTCAGGGGATTGTGCCTGACACGCATTTGCCCCGCTATGTGATGGTGGGGGAATTGGCGCTTGACGGACGGGTCAGGCCTGTGAAAGGGCTTTTGTCCATTGCCTTGGCTGTGCGGGATCAAAAGTATGATGGATTGATTTTTCCCATGGCCAATTGGGCGGAGGCTGCTGTGGTGGATGGCATTGAATTGATTCCAGTGTCCACCCTCAAAGAAGCAGCAGATTTTTTGTGTGACACATGGATGCCCGTGATGCCGCCTGCGCCAAAAACAAGAAGACTTTGCAACAGCGCAGATGTTTTGGATTTTGCTGATGTGAAAGGGCAGGTTTTTGCCAAGCGCGCTTTGGAAGTGGCGGCTGCAGGCGGGCACAATGTGCTGATGATCGGGCCGCCGGGCTCCGGCAAGACCATGCTGGCCAAAGGCATGCCGGGAATTCTGCCGGCCATGAGTTTTGAAGAATCATTGGAGACCAGCAAGATTCATTCAGTGGCAGGTCTTTTAAAGCGCGGGCAGTCAGTGGTGAATGTGCGCCCTTTCCGAAGCCCGCATCACACCATTTCTGATGTGGCGCTGGTGGGCGGGGGAACTTACCCGCGGCCTGGCGAAGTGTCTCAGGCGCATCATGGTGTTTTGTTTATGGATGAGCTGCCTGAATTCAACAGAAATGTGCTGGAAGTTCTCCGGCAGCCTTTGGAGGACGGCTGCGTGACAGTGTCACGGGCCAGTTTTTCTTTGACCTTTCCAGCGCGTTTTATGCTGGTGGCTGCCATGAATCCATGCCCCTGCGGTTATCAGGGACATCCGGAACGTGCCTGTGTGTGCACGCCTTTTCAGGCGCATAAATACCGGGCCAAGGTGTCAGGTCCTTTGTTGGACAGAATTGATCTTCACATTGAGGTGTCTGCGCTTCGCGTGAGCGAATTGACGGAAGATATGCTGCCGACGGAAAGTTCGGATGTGATTCGGCAAAGAGTGGTGGCTGCCCGGGACAAACAAAGAATCCGTTTTAAAGCAACAGGCATTTTTTGCAATGCCCAGATGAATCCGCGCCAGGTCAAGGCATTTTGCCGATTGGATGAGTCGTCACGGTCTTTATTGAAAAACGCTGTGTCTGAGCTGGGTTTGTCAGCACGGTCTTTTGACCGGATTTTAAAAGTGTCGCGCACATTGGCTGATTTGAATGAATCAGACAATATCATGGAGCAGCACGTGGCTGAAGCCATCAGCTACAGGACACTGGACCGGCCTCTTTTGCCAGAAATGGTTTAGTGGTTCAAACCATTTAAAAAGTTGGGTAAAAAACCTTTAAAAAGAGCCGATAAATCGGCAGGCTACAACCCCATATTTTAAAAGGGTTGGACCACGAGTTGTTCAACCGTTTTAATTAAAACAGTTGAACCACTGGGATATGATTGAAATTGGAAATTGAAATGAGATATTGGGCCATATTATGATTTTCAATCAAAAATCAAAAATCAAAGATCAAAAATTCATCACCCTTCCTTATCATCTTTTTCCATTCAGAGGCATTGTTTTCTCCCTCATTCTGTTTATATTATTTGTCTCCCCCTCATTGGCTTGGCAGACTGAAAGCTCAAAGGAATATGTTTTTACGGCAGACTTGATCAAGTCCATTCATTTTTGCCAGTGGGCTTTGGATTTTGAGTTGGGGAATGAAGACACGCCCACAGCCCTGATGACCAGTCTGTTGAATCAAAATCGCAAATTGCTTGAGGCCAAAGCCCAGATTGAAAAATACCGCAATGACCCGAGTAAAAATATCCGGTTCATTGTGCGGGGCGCTTTGTCCGGGATTCATTTGGTCAGAATGGCCAACAGCGCGGATTTGAAATGCCTGGTGAATGAGTCCATGGAAAATCCGGTTATTCCGCCGGGCGTGGGAAAAATGAAAGCTGAGAAAGACCAAGGATGGGAATTGATCGGCGTGTCCGCGGCTTCTGTGAGCGCTTTTTTATTTCAGGCGCAGGAAAAACGTGAGCGCATGGGCACCAAAGCCAGTCGAATCGTGAGAGAGGAGTCAAGGTCTTTGCTGCGCTTGATTGAAGAAAGCTTTCGAATGGATTTGAATTTATATGAACGTCATTTGGAAGCGGTCAAAGAAGGCTTGCGTGATCCTAAGGACAAGAGCATGTCTCTTATTGAGGTCATTGATGATTTTCGGGTAGCCCTGCTCAAAAAAAACTATATGGAAGAAGGAAATAAATAAAATTGTAATTGGTAACTGGTCATTGGTTATTCGTAAAACTATTAATTACCAATTACTCATTACAGATACTTGTTTCACAGTTTTGTTTTGGACCCAGCCTTTGAGGCCTTTTTCAGGCACGCCGATTTGTTTCCAGCTGCTCAGTGTATTGAACACCACCACCTTTTGTCCTTCCGGCACAATGAATCCCACGCGGTTTTCCATGCCCGGGCCTGTGCGCACTTCCACGCGCTGGTCAATAATGATCCCGTAAATCTGGCGGCTGGCAGACACAGTCATGGCTGTGAAAAACAGACCGGCCAGAAAAACAATACCGCTGAGCCATCTGGCCCACCAGAGCCATTCTTTTTGGTCATACAGGCTCATGACCAGAATTGTAAAAAAAACAAAATTAACAGCAGCAGCTGTCCACAGGATAAGGCTTGCATTCTCTCTGAACCAGTTTTTGCCGATGTTTTGTTTTTCTCCGATTCTGGACCGCACAATGTCCAGGTTGTGCCGGATGTCATTGTCATGCGGGCTTTCTGTTAAGGCGCGTTCATACCACAGCCGGGCCAAGCCTATTTGGCCGGTTCTGTAATAAGTGTTTCCCAGATTAAAATACAAATGCGCATTGCCCAGCCCCTGACGGATAATCTTGTTGTATAAATTTTGCGCCTCAGCCATATTGCCGGCTTCGTAAGATTTATTGCCTTCCTGAAACAGCTCTTTTGCTGATAACTGCTTGCCATCGGCAGACGGAATGAGGCATAAGCCGGACAGCAGCAGGAAAGAAACAGCCAGCGCTCTTTTTCTGATAATGAATCTGAAGGGGTTTGTTATTTTTTCCATACGGACTCCAGATCTTTCAAAAAGACTTTCATGGCTTGCATGTGTTTTTGGGCTTCTTCTTTGTTCAGGAGAGAAGGTGTGAACCGGACCATGTCAAAATTTTCCCAAAGATACTGGGTGTCCCTGATCAAGTCCTTTGACGCATTTGTTTTGTTCAGCTGCTCTTGTACTTTGTCCCAGGTCAGGCCGTGTGCAGGTGCGGCTGTTTTGTCTCCCAAATATTCCAGAAAAATTTTATGGGCATGCGCGTAGTAAGCGGCAAAGTCTTCTTTTTGAAGATGATGTTTGGCTGTGCGCAAGTTTTTTTCAGCCTTCACCCGGGCTCTGCGGAAAGCCATGCCAACAGGGTCTGCATGTGCACGCGCATGAATGGTTTTGGATGACCAAATCGTTAAGAAACTCAAGCCAGGGATAAGATTCATCCAAAGGAAAAACAGGGATTTGTGAAAAGGCATTTGAAAAGGCTTGGGCGGGGCGGCTTCTTTGATGAAACGGATGTCTTTGCCAATTATTTTTACGCCTTCCGGGGTGATCACAGGTGCAGAGGCAGGAGATCCCTCAGGCGTGTCTGATGGGCTGACATGCACTTGTATAGGAGATGTTTCTTTTGTGATATAGGAACGTGTGCGCGGATCAAAAAAGCTGAAAGACAGGGACGGAATTGTGAGACTGCCGGAGACTTCAGGTTTTAGCACTGTTTTGAACACCTTGGAGCCATGAACGCGGTATCCTGTTTTTGAGATATTGAGGCTGCTCAGTGTTTCATATGATTTAAAACCTTCCATAGGCGGCAGAGGGGGCTCTGCAATGGCTTTGATGTTGCCTTTGCCGGAAATAGTCACAGTGAGCGTGAGCGGCTCATGCACCTGAACGCTTGTTTTGTCAATGGAAGCTGAGATTTGATAGTGTCCCACGTCTCCATTAAAATGTTTTGGCCGGTTTTCTTTTGGCAAAGGCAGCACAGTCATCTGAATAGGATCGCTGCGCAGGGTCACAGCCTTACCGCTGGAAAAAAAGTCGTCAAAAATGGAATCAAAATCAAACCGGCGCGACAGGTTCCTGATCTGGACTTGAAGCGCGGCCGGGCCAATGGTGAATTTTCCCGGGGAAGTGGGGAACAGGGCTGTTTTGAGTTCCACAATGGAGTAAGCCAGCCCATTAATGGTTTCTGCCAAACGTCGTTCCGGCGGCAGATCTTCAGAAAGAAAACCTGTGGTTTCCGGCGGGGCATAAGACAATTGGCCAATTCTATACACGCGATGGTAAAACCGGAATGTGAGGGTGAGGGCTTCTCCCACATGAGGCTTTTTTTTGTCAATGGCAGTGGTGACAAAGAGATTGCGCTGCGGCGTGTTAGAAGAGGAGCGGGAAGAAGAGGGCTGTTTGGCTGACGGTCTTGATGGCGACGGTGCTTTTGACCCAGAAACGACTTTTATCGAAATAGGCTGTGTGGTCAGGGTTTGTCCTTGCATTGTCAGGGACAAAGCCGGGATTGTGTAATTTCCCGGCGCCTGCGGAACCAATATATAGGAATAGGTGACTTCACTGGAAGCCTGTCCATTGATGAAACTGTAGTTTTGAGATTGTCCGGCAAAGGAGGTGCGGAATCCTTTCAAAGGCGGCAGAGACGGCCGTCCCATGCTTTTTGGACCGCCTGAAAGAGACAATTGCAAAGTCAGGGTTTCATTCATAGTGATGGTTGTCTTATTGACATGCGCTTGGAATGATGAATTCTGCGCCTTTGCCATCCCGCACAGCGCCACAATAAATAACAATCCAATTGTCAGTCCATTATATGGTTTCATTTAGTATCCAAATTTCGGCCCCAAAGGGGCCTAATTTCGTGAGCGAAGCGAACAAATTTCGCACCCGCAGGGTGCCAATTTCTGGTAAATAATCTCCAGTATCAATTCAACCAAACTACCAATCCTGTTCCATTGCTTTCTTTTTGGGCTGATTGGCTTTCATTTTTTCTCTGGCTTGTTTTTCTTCTTGTTCAATGGCCTGCAAAAGCCTGGCAGCGTCTTCCTTGGTCATGCCTTCCTGCAGCTGCGGGGCCTTGTCTTGAGGGTCCTCTTTTTGTCCGGGTTGGTTTTGCTGGCCAGCCTTGTCTTTTTCTTTGTCTTTGTCTGAATCATCCTTGTTTTGTTTGTTGTTTTTTTGCGGCTGCTTCTGTGCTTTTAAAACCATTTGTGCAAATTCCAGATTGTGTTTGGCGTCTTCGTCAGCCGGGTCAAGGCGCAGCGATTGTTTGTAGTTTTCAATGGCCTCCTTGATTTTGTTTTGCCGGAAAAAGGCATTGCCTCTATTGTACGCGGTTTTTGACTGGAAAAAAAGATCCTGCGTTAATTCCTGGGTTTTGTCATAAGCATTGGCAGCGCCTTCAAAATCCTTGTTGAGATACAAAGCATTGCCCAGATTAAATTGTGCTTTCGGGTCTGCGGGATTTTTTTCAATCTCAGCTTTGCTTTGTTCCAGGGCGCGTGTAATGTCTTTTTTTGACGGCGTCCGCCCCATGGCATAAGCAGGGGCAGCCAAGAGCAAAGGGCAAAGAGCAAAGAGAAAAAGAGAAAGAATATAGCTTTTGTCCTTTTTTTGCCTTCCCTTGGACCCTGGCTCTTTGATCTTGGCTTTTTCCATAACCCATTTCCAATGATTTTGTGCTTCCGGCCACAAAAATTCCAGTAAAAGAAGAATAAAGACAATGATCAAAGGGATTTGATATTTGTTTTCATATTGTCCGTACACACGGCTTTCCAAAGATTTTTTTTCCATGCGGCTGATGTCATTTAAAATGCGCTCCACTTCGATTTCGCCTTGGGAGGCGCGGTAGTATTGCCCATTGGTTTTGGCGGCCATGTCCCGCAGGCTTTGCTCGTCCAGTTTTGACACGACTGTTTGTCCTGATTTGTCTTTTTTGTATGCCTTGATGTTGCCTTGCGAATCACGAATGGGAATAATTTCGCCTTCGCGTTTGCCGAATCCAATAGCAAACACATGAACGCCTTCCTCCTTGGCGCGTTTGACAGCGTCTGGCAGTTTTTGGCTGTGGTCTTCGCCGTCTGTTAAAAGAACAAGGGCTTTGTGCTTGGTTTCTCCTTTTTCAAAGGCATTGCAGGCCGTGTGAATGGCGCTGCTCAATGATGTGCCCAAAGACGGGATCAGGCTGGGATCAATCAGATCCAATAAGGAGCGCGCTGCGCCATAGTCCAAGGTCAAAGGGCATTGGAGAAAGGCTGCGCCGGCAAAAGCCACAAGACCGATTCTGTCACCTTGTAGCCCATTGATGAGCAGGCTGAGTTCCCGTTTGGCCTGGGTCAAACGGTTGGGTTTGATGTCTTCTGCGAGCATGCTGGCAGACACATCCACGGCCACAATCACATCAATGCCTTTTCTGTGCACTTCCTGGTATTGCTGGCCCCAGCGCGGGCCAGCCAAAGTCAGAACAAAAAAGAGAGACGCCAGTATTAAGAAAAACGCTTTGACACGCTGGTACCTGCTGCTTAAAGGGTCTGTCAGCCTTTTTAACACATGGGGGTCTCCCAAGGACTGAAAAAGTTTTTCTTTCCAGCGGAATGAAGCAGTGAAAAACCCCAACAGTCCCAGGGAAACAAGAAACAGAAAAAAATATGTTTTATCGCTGAAAAAAATCATAAATTTAGACCATGACCTTTTAAACGGGCGGGGGCATCTCATCCTACAATCCGGGACCATACCTAGCGGCATGGAGCCCCGCCCCTACGGACAATTTACGGGAATCTCCTTAATAATGTTTGTGACAATGTGATTTCTATGACAAAAAGCATAAAAGCCAGCATGAGCAGCGGCGGATACAGGTCCTTGTATTCTGCAAATGTGTCCACTTGGATGTCTGTTTTTTCCATTTCGTCAATTTCCGCGTATATATTTTTCAGGCTTTTTAAATCAGTGGCCCGGAAATACAGCCCGTGTGTGGCATTGGCCACTTGTCTGAGTGTGTCTTCATCCAAATCTTCAGGCAGTGTGACATAGCGTTTTCCAAAAAACGGATCATCCACCGGATAAACAGCGCCGCCCGGCGCGCCAGCGCCGATGGTGTATATCTTGATGCCAAAAGCCGCAGAGGTTTTGGCGGCTGTGACCGGGTCCACAGCGCCTTGATTGTTGCGGCCGTCAGTCAACAGCACAATCATCTTGGATTTGGCGGCGCTGTCTTTTAAACGCGACACAGCTGTGGCAATGCCAGAGCCTATGGCTGTGCCGTCCTCTCCAATCATGCCGATTTTGACATGGTCCATAAACCCCAAAAGTGCGCCATGATCAAGTGTGAGCGGGCATTGGGTAAAGGCCAATCCGGAAAACACCACCAGCCCGATTCGGTCGTGCGGTCTGTTTTTGATAAATTCCTTGATCACATCCTTGGCGGCTTCCAACCGGTTTTTGGGCTTAAAATCCAAAGCTTCCATGCTGCTGGAAGTGTCCACGCAAAGCATAATATCAGTGGCTGGGGCCAGGACTTGCTCTCGTTCCTGGCCTTTTTGAGGCCGTGCCAAAGCCACAATGACCAATAACAAAACCATCAGCCGCAGAATAGTGAGAAAGATGAGCCCGTTCCGCCGCATTTTGGCCGGACCATCGCCAAAAAGTGTAAAGGAAGAAAAACGTATACGTGCTTTGGCATGCAGTCCCCAGGCATATTCATACACGCCCAAGAACAACAGCAAGATCAAAGCCCACAAAAAATGAGGATTTGCAAAAATCATGAATATCAAACCTCTTTTTAATTAACCACGGATAAACACGGATGAACACTGTAAAAACTGGATTTGGGAGAAACCCAAACCCGCTATTGACCACAATTATGGATCATCGTTCTTTTGCTTTTAACCGTGGACATCCGTGTTCATCCGTGGCTGCCTGGATTGTTTATTTTGTTCATATTTGTCTGTGGGTCCAGATCGATTTTGGTGCGCAGGACAAATTCGCGGACACGGGCAATGTGTTCCAGGCGCTCTTCCCGGCTTGGGTCAAACTTGGCGAATTTGGCCAAATCACTGATTTCCAGAACATCCCGGGCCCATTGACGCACTTCCATGGACAAAGGCAGCTGCCGCAGGGCTGCGAAAATCTCTGCTGAGGTTTTGTCCATGGCGGAAATCAAAAACCGGCCTTCAAAATATGTGCGCAGAATGTCCGATAAACCACTGTAAAAAACATTGGCGGATTCATCCAAGTCTGTGCCCAGGAGTTCAAGGCCTTCCAAAGCAATGTCATGCGCAGGCCGGGGCGGTTCCAGCGGCGCTTGATTTTGCTTTTTTCGGAGAAGCTTTCGCAGGAAAATAATCAAAAGCGCCAGGACGATTACGCTGACAATAATCCAAAGGATTAGCTTTTGCCGGGTGATTTTCACAAAAGCCTTGATGCCGCGGATGTCTTTGGATTCTTTGGTGAGCACAGTGGTGACTTGAATGGGGATGTCAGGTGTTTGAATGTCTCCGGTAGACCCGTCTGGTTTTTGATATTGAAATGTCAGCGCCGGGATTGTGGAAACGCCCACCTCAAAGGTGGTGAGAATAAAATGAAAATCCTGCTGTTTGCCTTTCTTGGTGGGTTTGGGCTTGCCCGGGATAAAATTGAACACTTCAAAAGGCCCAATGGTTTTGTCAACAGGGAATGGTTTGAGTTCAATCTCTTCCTGCACAAAAGCAGTGACCTTAAAATGCAAACGGTCTCCCACGCGCACTTGACGCGGTTCCACAGATGTCTGCAAACGCACCCCGCCAGCTGCCAATAAATGATTGGCGCTGGAGAATAAGAGCCAGGCGCCGGCCAAACACATAATGAATTTTGTTCTTTTCTTCATGTCTATGGTTGTGACTTTATAATTGACTGCGGCTTAGAATTTTTGTCCGTCTCCGTCGGTAAAACAGCCCGATAAATCGGGCAACTACAGAAAAACGCT
>JANQER010000425.1 GCA_028278255.1 Elusimicrobiota bacterium
CACAAACATAAGCGTCATGGCCGGCCGCCGTACAAAAAGCTCAATCATTATCAATTCCTTTTTCTTCTGATCGGGCGGGGGGACCCCGCCCCTACAACAATAAATTTCTATGAATGCCTCTTTGCCCTATGCCCTTTGCCCTGTATTCTCACCAAATCCCCTTCTTCAAGCACAGACATCCCGCCAACAATCACTGCCTCCCCCTCATCCAATCCCTGAACAACAACTGTTGTGTCACAATTCTCCTCTCCCAAGACCACAGGCCGTTGAACAGCCGTTCCTTCCTGCGCCACCCATACATAAGGCCTGTTTTTCACCATAAAAACAGCCGCATTCGGCACAAACAAAACACCTTTTTTCGATGAGGTGTCCACATATGCCAAAACACGTTTTTGCCCAGAAAAATCCGCCTCTTGGTCAATAGCAAAATTTACATAATACATCCCTGTGAGCCGATCAGGCGATAAAGACACAGACACCACCCGGCCGGTACAAGCCGGGTGAGGGCCTTTTGTATAAAACCTCTGCCCTGCACGAAGACGTTCTGCTGTGTCCCGAGTCACCCAGGAAAAGGAAGACCTTTTGGATTTGATCTCCATCCGGACTTTGGTGTAAAAATGCACTGCTCCTTGGCGCGCTCTAAACACATGCACAGGCTTGCCATGGGTCCGCCACTCAGACGCCAGACTCACCACTTCCTGTGCCTGCACATTTTTATACACACGGATCCGCCACACAAAAGCCAAAGCCGTCAACGCCAGCAATGTCACAATCAATAAAACACGTTTCATAAAGAATCCCCGCCTGTCCATTTTTGAATTTCGGCCATGATGATATGGAGACGATAAAGACTCTGCTCCACATTCAGCCGGGATTGCGTCCATTGAAGCTCTGCGTCATTCAGCTGAGATTGAGACGCACTGCCGGATTCATAACTGGACAGAGTGATTTGATAGGCATCTTTGGCCAAACCCTGGGCTTTTTGATGCGCTTTTAAAATTTGATGTACCGCGGCATATTCAGTCAACAAAGTCTCCAAATCAGCCAAAGCATCTTTCCAGGCTTTTTCATATTCGAGCCGTGCCACGCGCATATCATGCACAGCCTCATAAGAAGCATTTCTGCGCGCCCCGCTGTCCCACACAGGCCAGGACAAGCGCAAGCCAGACACAAAAGCCGGATTCATCTCCTCTGGCATTGACGCCATGCCTGTGCCTCCATATTGATAATTTGAATAAAGAGAAAGCACAGGACAACGGTCTGCCTGCCTTAATTTTATAATCCGTTCATTCACCTGCACATTGGCGCGAAGAGCCTGAAGGCCGGGTTCATTTTTCTCCATCCGGCTTTTTAACTGATAAAAAGAATACGCAGGAAAACGCTCCCGATACCCATCCTTCAGAACAACATGATCCTGCGGGGCCAGCCCCACCATGCGTTTGAATGAAATCGTCAATGCGGACAAATTGTTTTCAGCCTCCAGCTGAATAGGCACGCGGTTTTCCGCATCTGCTGCCATCTTAATATTTTCAACGCGGGACACCCGTCCCCCTCTGAAACGACGTTCCATGGCGCGTTGATTGGCCAGCGCATTTTGACGGGACTCTTGTGAAATCCGCACAGTGTTTTGGGACAGGAGAAGCGTGTAATAAGCTTTTTTCACGGCCAAAGCCGCGTCATTTTCAGACGCATTTAAACGGGACAAATACATGCCCATGCCCTCATGCGCAATCTGTATGGCTGTGGACACTTTGCCAAAAGCCCAGAGCACCTGCGTCAATGTCACGCTGGTGTTCATTTCCCAATCCTGCTTCACAGGCATATTCTGAACGCCATTGCCCATGTCCACGCTGATCACAGGCGTTTCAATATACCTGTCCCAAGCCCATTCCGCTGTCACAGAAGGAAGAGCACTGGCGCGCACCTTCTTATAGGTCCGGTGCGTTCTTAAATAAGTCTCTTTCTGCACCAGCACCTGTTCATTGACCTTCAAAGCCCTTTGTACGGCTTCGTCCAAAGACAGTTCAATATTCTCTGCCCATGCGCACACAGGAAGAAAAAAAATGAGAATCAAAAATTTATTCATCCCAAATTTTTCATTAGACAAGTTATTATTATCAGAAAGCATGGGGACAAAAAAGTTCAGCCGAAAAATTCCCCGAAGGGCTCGGAATGTGGCCGCTCTGCTGTGCGTACTTGCAGACTCTGGCGTTTTGCAAGTGCTGCGGCCATGTTCCGAGGGGCAATCCGGGGCGAAGCCCCCTGAGCTCTGCGAAGGAAATTTTTCTAATGATAAATTTGGGTTCATTATATCCTCAAAGAAAAAAACAAATCATCTAAAAACAAATTCACATGGGCCAAAAGATCCATTTCCCCTTCCAAAAGACAATACCGCATACTAATCCCATCCAAAAAAGCAAATATATTGATAGCAATCATGGGGGCTTGTTGTTTCACCCTTGGCTGCAAAACACCCTTGTCCACGCATTCCAAAAGCATATCGCTCGTGGACTGAAACACATCTTTTAAAAGCAGCTGTAGTCCCCCGGCCTTGTTCAACCATTTGCGATGCGTGGCAAACATCTGATGCGCCCCAATACGAATGGCCAAAGAACGGGGATCCTTCACCAGATCCTGCATGGTTTCATTCAAATAAGCCCGCAAACGTTCTAAAGGATCAGACACATGCGCTACATGCTTACACCCGGTTTCACACAACCCATCCAGCCAATTTTTCAAAGCCAAAAGAAACAGCTCTTCTTTGGTGTTAAAATACTCATAAATTGTGCCCTTACCAATCCCGGCCTTGACAGCCACCTGCGCCATGGAAGCAGATTCAAATCCTTTGTCTGAAAAAAGAATCAAAGCCGCATGCATGATCTCCTGCCGCTTTTTGTCCCGGTCCACATTTTTCGACATATTAGCACTCCTGCTTATTGACCGACCAGTCGGTCAATGAAATCATACCATTACTTATATTAGCGCGCAAGAGTTATTTAGTGCCTGTTTAGCCCATTGAAGCTTTCATGGATGCGAAGATTATTCGGGTCATTTTGTTGCATATACTCGAAAAATAGAACTCTTTTGATGTAAGGGAGTCTATTTCGTGAGATGCGGGGCAATTGTGAAAATTAAAAACAAAAGGCACAACAAAGGGTTTACTCTGATGGAATTAATGATCACAGTGTCTGTGATTGGAATTTTATCTCTTATTGTTCTGCCAAAAATGAACAATCTATTGGCCAAATCACGTGATGCAGGCACCAAAGGCGCACTTCTTAATTTACGCAGCGCCATCCGGCTTTATTATATGGACAATGAACAGGTTTTTCCCTCAGATTTATCAGTCATTCAGCAGTCAAAGTATTGGCATCAATCTTTGCCATTCATTCATACCAAGGAGCATGACGGCTCCAACAAAGTGAATCTCACAAATGACATTTCCAATGCTGATACAGGAGAATGGGGTTATGTGACCAGCGGCCCTTTCACAGGCACCCTCTGGATCCAATGCACCCATTTTGACACCAAAGAACACATTTGGAGCTGCTATTGATCATTTCTCCGCTTCCACATGGCATACAACACAGGAAAAATCATGAGCTCCATTAAAAATGAAGTCAGCACCCCGCCCACCATGGGTGCGGCAATGCGCTTCATGACATCTGCCCCGGCTTGATGAAGACCTGCAAACATGATCGGCAGCAAAGCAATAAAAGTTGTGCCCACTGCCATGGTTTTGGGACGAATTCTTTTCACAGCGCCATGCCTCACAGCCTCAAGCAAGTCAGAAAAAGTCTTCATCCTGCCTTGTTTCACAGCCTTGTCATAAGACAGATCCAAATACAGCAGCATAATCACGCCTGTTTCAGCAGCAATTCCAGCCAAAGCAATAATCCCCACCCACACAGCAATGGATAAGTTGTACCCTAGAATATACAGAATCCAAAAAGCGCCCACCAAAGAAAGAGGCACAGCCAGCAGCACAAATCCTGTTCTTATCCATGAACCAGCATTGATATAAAGCAGCACAATAATAATCAGAAGTGTCAAAGGCAAAACCATCATTAATCGTTTTTCTGCCCGCTGTTGATATTCAAACTGTCCGCTCCATGCCAAATAATAACCTGGGGGCAATTCAATTTCTTTTTTCATTAAAGCCTTGGCTTCCTTGACATAGCTTCCTATGTCTCGGTCACTTGTTATGTCCACGTAGACCCAGCCGGTGAGCATACCGTTTTCATCTTTAATCACCGGAGGTCCAGAGGAAGTCACAATATCAGTCAACTGGCTGATAGGCACATGCGCGCCTGAAGGCGTGGGTACAAGAACCCGTTTAAGTTTATCAATATCATTTCGCAGTTCCCGCACGTACCTGACATTCACTGGATAACGTTCCCTGCCTTCAATGGTCATGGTCACATTCTTGCCGCCAATAGCAGATTCAATCACATCTTCCACATCACCCACAGTCAAACCATATCGGGCTGCTTCTTCACGTTTGACATGGAAATCCAGAAAATATCCGCCTGTCACGCGTTCAGCAAACACACTTCTTGTGCCCTGAATGTGCGGCAAAACACCCTCAATATGCTCTCCGATTTTTTGAATTCGTTCCAGATCAGGACCATATATTTTAATGCCTATAGGCGTACGTATGCCTGTGGTCAGCATGTCTATCCTGGTTTTAATAGGCATTGTCCAGGCATTGGTGGTTCCTGGAATTTTCATGGCCTTATCTAAGGCATCAATCAACTCATTCCATGTTCTGGGTTTATATTCAGGCCAGACAAGGCCCAAAAGCTTTTTCAGCCAATTCGGCGACCATTGGGAGTACCACCTGTCATGATACACATCCGGCCACTCTTGATAGGGCTTTAGTTTGGCTGTGGTTTCCACCATAGACAAAGGCGCTGGGTCTGTGGGCGTGCGCGCCCGGCCGATTTTCCCAAATACCACTTCCACTTCTTCAAAACTTTTAATGACTTCATCTTGTCTTTGCAGCCACTGCCTGGCTGTTTCAATTGAAATACCAGGCAGAGTCGTGGGCATATAAAGGATGTCCCCTTCATTCAAAGGCGGCATAAATTCTGACCCCAATTGCTTATACACAGGGATGATGGACAGCACAATCATAACAGCCACGGCTATAGTGGCTTTCCGCCACTTTAAAAGGAAAGTCAATAGAGGTTCATACATTTTGAAAAGGAACCGGCTGATGGGGTGGTTTTCTTCATGATGAATTTGACCCGCCCAAAAGAAATTAAAGCCTTTGTTGAGCCACTTTGGTTTGAAAGACAATGCCTTAACAGGTTTTAAAAACAACTGCAAAAGAACCGGCATAAGCGTGACAGACAGTACAGCGGCAAAAAACATGGAAAAATTTTTGGTAAAAGCCAAAGGCTTAAAAAGCCTGCCCTCCTGAGCTTCTAAAGTAAAAATCGGCATAAAAGAAACCGCAATCACCAAAAGAGAGAAAAAAACAGGCCGCCCCACTTCTTGAGCTGCTTTTAAGAGAACAAGACTTCTGTCTTCTCTTTTCCCGTTTGTTTCCCATTCTTCCAAATGCTTGTGCGCATTTTCAATCAGAATAACAGAGGCATCCACCAATGCGCCAATGGCAATGGCTATTCCCCCCAATGACATGATGTTGGACGAAAGCCCCATATGATACATGGGAATAAATGAAAACAAAACAGCCAAAGGCAAAGACAAGATCGGCACCAATGCGCTTCTAAAATGCCAAAGAAAGAGAAGAATAATCAATGACACCACCAGGATTTCTTCTCCAAGCTTTTCTTTTAAAGTGGCTATAGATCTTTTAATCAAATCTGATCTATCATAAGCTGTCACCAATTCAACCCCTGGGGGCAAAGACCCCTTGACCTCCTCTATTTTCTTTTTCACCCGGTCAATCACTTTTAAGGCATTTTCCCCATAGCGCATCACCACCACACCGCCCACCACCTCGCCTTCCCCATCCAGTTCAGCAGCGCCTCTGCGCATTTCAGGACCAAATTGAACACGTGCCACATTTTTAACCAATACAGGGGTGCCAGTCTCTGTGACACCCAAAGCCACATTCTCAATATCAGCAATTGATTGAATATAACCCCGGCCGCGAACAAAATATTCTCTTTCACCCATTTCCAACACACGTCCGCCCACATCATTGTTTGAGCGTTTAATAGACATAATCACATGTTTCAATGAAATATTGTATGCCACCAAAGCATCTGGGTCTACTTCCACTTGATACTGTTTCACAAACCCGCCAATAGGCGCCACCTCAGCCACACCTGGCACAGATTCCAGCCAATAGCGCAAATACCAATCCTGAAAACTGCGCAAATCTGCCAAACTGTTTTGTCCTGTTTTGTCCACTAAGGCATATTCATACACCCAACCCACGCCTGTGGCATCTGGTCCCAATGTGGGATTCACTCCTGGAGGAAGCTTCCCGCGCACTTGATTCATATACTCTAAGACCCGGCTGCGGGCCCAATAAATGTCTGTCCCATCCTTAAAAATCACATACACGAATGACAACCCTAAAAACGAATAGCCTCTGGCCACTTTCACTTGCGGCGCTGCCAACAAAGAACTCACGATAGGATAAGTGATCTGGTCTTCCACCAAGTCCGGTGACCGTCCAGTCCATTCAGTAAACACAATCACCTGAACATCTGACAAATCCGGAATAGCGTCTAGAGGGATATTTTTTAAAGACCACACACCCCACATAATAGCCAAGGCTGTTCCCAGAAAAACAAAAAATCTATTTCTGGTGCACCAGGCAATAAGTTTTTCAATCATTGTTTATTCCTTACATTTTCATTGAATTTCTTTTGTTTGAACGGGCGGAGACAAGCCCCGTCCCTCTAATGTTGATGCCTGCCGGCAATCGCTGACAAAGCGGCTTTCAGCTTACTCTCTGAATCAATGAGAAAATTCCCTGACACCACAATTTTTTCCCCATCAGATAAGCCGGATTTCACATGATAATAGTCATCTGTTTTAGCGCCCAAAAGCACTTCACGCGGGGACAAATACCCTTCACCTTCATCCACAAAAACCAAACGTTTAGGACCAGTCACTATCACAGCTTCCTCGGGCACAGCCAGTTTCTCTCCCTGATCAATCTTAATCACAGCATTCAAATACATATCAGGCTTAAGCATCCCTTCTCTGTTCACAATCTCTGCACGCACACGCGCGCTTCTGGTTTTGGGGTTAATCACTGGATCTATGGATTTGATGCGTCCTGTGAAAACCTCTCCAGGGTAAGAGATTGTTGTGGCTTCAATGTCTTGACCTATTTTTAATAAGGGTAAATCTGACTCATACGCATCAGCATAAAGCCAAACTGTTTTAGACACACCACCGCTGATCAAAAGAGATTGATCCGGTCCTTGTCTCTTGGCTAAATCCTGAATCTGCCTATTAGAAAGACCTAATAATCTTAATTTTAATTTAGAAGATTCCACCAATGACTTGGCGCGCTTTGTGCTTTCAGGCACATTCCCTTGTTTCACCTTATTGTAAGCTGTTAAAGCGCCCAAATAATCCTCCTGCGCATGATAAAGATCAGGATCATAAGCCACACGTCCCACTGTGCGAATGGCCAAAACAAACGGCCGCTTCTTCACAAATCCTGTTTTCAAACCAATCATTTGCCTGCGGCGCTGTGACACTTTTAAGGCTGCCTGACCTTGCACTTCACTTGCCAGTTCCTCCCCGGTGTCCACAGGCACCAAATTCATCCCGCAAATCGGACATTCTCCCGGCCTGGCTGATGTATAGGTCGGATGCATGGGACAGTGGTATAAAAGAGCGTCGTACGTCGTACGTTTTTTGTGGTGAGTCAAAACCAAATCCATATGACATTTCGGGCATTCACCAGGCTGATCAACTGGTGATATACAGTTCATTGGACATTGATATAATGCCAAGTTTTGGGTTTGATTATTTGAGCAGCCCCAGAGACAAACCAAAGAAATAATGACGATGAATTTATTCATTGTTTCCCTCCATTCGGGCGGGGACAAGCCCTGCCCCTACAATCCGATTTAATTCTGCCAGTGACTGATGATAATCTGCAATAGAACGATAATAATCCAATTCAAACGTTAACAAACTCCTGACTGAATCCAGCAAATCAAGAAACGACACATGGGCTGCTTCATATCCTCTTTGGGAAGATTTTAAAGCTTCCTTTGCCTGCGGCAGCACTGTGCTTTGATACATGGCTGCCAGCCGCTGGGCTGTTTGCACACGCACAAGAACATCTGCCACATCCGCACTTGTACGGTTTTCCCAATCTTTGACCAAAGCCTGACTGGATTGCTGCAAAGCTTTGGCCTCATTGGCTTTTGGAATCAGTCGATTCAACCAAACAGGCAGATTCAATTGAAACTGAAAAGCCTCAGCATCTTTCCCATCAAAAGCCATGGAGGCGGCCCCTGCGCCAATCTGAGACCGTTCATATCCCAGTGTCAGGTCAGGGAAAAAAGACCGATAAGCCAAAGACCGCACAGCCTTGCTCTTTGACACCATCAAACGAGCAGCCAGGAGTTCCGGCCGGTTTTGAAGAGCGCTGAGTTTGAGCTCTTTTGAATTGAATGGATTTGAAATTGTTTCCGAAGCCGCAGGCATGACAGGCGTGGAAGACGGCCGATCCAGCAAAGCATTCAAACGCGCCAGCATAGACACACGTTTCTGTTTGAATGTCATTAAATCATTCAGAATCTTGGCCAGTTCCACTTGTGCCCGATACACACTGGCCTGTGTCTGCCTGCCCGTCGAGAACTTTCGTTCAGCCACACGGCTGAAACTCCTGAGCTGATCAGACAGTTCCTCATTGACCACAATGGCCTGATCCAGATAATAAAGCTCAAAATAGGCGTTGGCCGTGCGAGACAAAACATCCAAAGATTTTGCCCGATAAGCCTGTTCAGCCATATAAGCCTTGTGTTCCTCAATTGTTCCCTGCAATGTCCGCTTGCCCCAAAAAGGCAGCTTTTGTGAAAAAGAAATCTTTTTCTCCAAAGGCCCGCCCCTGGTGTGAAGCTCTTCCTGAAACACCGCAAACCCCAGCATCGGGTCAGGCCAGGAGCGGGCCTGCGGCACACGCTCTTTTGCTGCCTGCCATTGAGACCGCGCTGCTTGAATAGACAGATTGTCCTTTAAAACCATTTGGGACAATTCTGAAAAAAAAATTTTCCCCTCAGCCTTATGATCAGCGGCCAGAGATCCAGGGACCAAAGCCATAACCCATAACCAAACCAAAATAGTTTTATCAGGCATAAAATCCTCTCAATAGTTAACGACAGGTGATATCAAAAATTAAAATCTTTTTTTTCGCAAAGACTCCAGAATTTTTAAATTAACAGGGAGGAATACAGCAGATATAAATGTTTGTGGTTGGTAGAATTCGAAGAATCTTCAAATAAAACAACAGACACGTTTTTTTTATCATGACAGGGGTTTAACCCAACAAGCGCATGTTCAAACAACTCAATATGATTGAATGAAGAAGAACGCCTGGGAACAAGAGCTGACACTTCAGGCGCCTCTTCTCCTTGTGCATTGCAATCAGTCTGGCAGCCTGTTTCGGCCTCCAAAGGTTCCGCACAGCAGCATGCCTGTGCTTGCGCCATTGAGCAGGCACACCTGTCAGCACATAAATCCGCCCATACCTCTGCCACAGGGCCGATCAAGAGGCTCAACAAAAACAATGAAAAAACAAAAAGCCTGCAGATCATCATACATATCTCCGCAATGTTTCCATTAATTCATCAATTTTTTTCTGCCCTTGCTTTTCATGAATGGCATTCACCACACAATGATTGATGTGCCCTTTTAAAATTTTCAATGCTGCGCTGTCCAAGGCTTTTCGCGCTGCGCTGAGCTGCTGAAGGATATCAATACAATACCGCTCCTCCTCCACCATCTTGACCACACCGCGTATCTGCCCCTCCACCCGACGAAGACTCGGCAGCACATCATTGTGTTTTGGATTTGCCATCACCCGCCTCCTACCCAAAGCATAACATACTCCCCAGGGGTATGTCAAGGGGCAACAATAATTTATTGATTTAGGGGATTCATTTCAGTGATTTTTGATTTTGTTCTAGAGGTTCTAGTGGGCAGGTTAAAATCTCAAGAGGGTGCCTGACTAAACTCAAAGACACATGTGTGTCTTTGGGAAGTTTAGTCTGTTGAGGCACGGGCG
>JANQER010000020.1 GCA_028278255.1 Elusimicrobiota bacterium
ATTTTTCCATAAAAAATTCCCTCCCCCTGTCAAAACACTGAAAACCATTGATAATCAATATTTTTTTCTGTCATTTTTCATCTTTCTTTTGACATTACCACATTTTTCTATAATTTGTTCAGTCTCAAATTGAACTATGTTCAAATTTGAGCCGATTTCACAAGAACCATCCCATCAGAACTGGATTTATTCAAATACTTTTCAAAATAAGTATTATTACAATAATATATCAATTCAGTCTCTTTTCGTCAAGACATCTATGCAATAAGCTCTGTTTTTTTGTGCTGCAAATCTTTTATGTCTTCATCAACCATCATCCCCACCAATTGATCAAAAGAAACCTTGGGTTTCCAATTCAATACCTTCTTGGCTTTTTCAGGGGACCCTACGAGCAAAGTAACCTCATTAGGACGTAATAAAACAGGGTCTTTCACCAAATATTTGTTTGGGTCTAATCCAACGCATTTAAAAGCTAAATCAATAAATTCTCTCACGGAATGAGACTGCCCTGTCGCAACCACATAATCATCCGGCTTCTCCTGCTGAAGCATCAGCCACATGGCCTCCACATAATCGCCGGCAAAGCCCCAATCTCTTTTGGCATCCATATTCCCAATTTTAAGTTCTTTGGCTAAACCCAATTTAATCATGGCAGCTGCTCTGGTTATTTTCTTGGTCACAAATTCTATGCCTCTTTTAGGTGATTCATGATTATAGAGAATAGCGCTGCAAGCAAACATCTTTTTACCCTCTCTATAATTTGTGACCAAAAAATGTGCAAAAGCTTTGGCAGCGCCATAAGGATTTTTGGGGTTAAAAGGCGTTTGTTCATCTTGAAGAGATTCCATAGGCGTTCCAAACATAATGGCAGAAGAAGCCTGACAGAAACGGGCTTCTGGTTTGAAACGCGCCAATGCAGACAACAAACGTGCCACACCCAATCCAGTCACATCACTGCTGGTGGCCGGATCCTCCCATGATTTTGGGACAAAAGACTGGGCGGCAAAATTGTAAACCTCATCAGGAAGAACCTTTTGAATGATGCCATCAATGGATTCCTGACTCCTCATATCCCCTTTAAAGACTTCAACTTTCTCAGCCAACTCCCCTAACCTGGACAGATGTTCGGGGTCATTTCGGATATCAAGACCTGAAACAGAATAGCCCTTCTTTAAGAGTAACTCCGTCAAGTAAAACCCATCTTGCCCTGCAATGCCTGTGATTAATGCTTTTTTCATATACATATAACACCTACATTGATTAAACAGCTACTGCCATTTTTTTTGATTCCAACAATTTCATATCTTCCTTTACCATCATATGAATCAGCTCACTGAATGAAACCTTGGGTTCCCATTTGAGGATCTTTTTCGCTTTTGAACAATCAGAAACAAGCAAATCCACTTCAGCCGGCCGATAGAATTTGGGATCAACCACAATATAATCATTGTAATCCAAATCCACACATCCAAAAGCAATTTCCAAAAATTCCTTAACAGAATGTGTTTCCCCAGTCCCGATCACAAAATCATCTGCCTTTTCTTGTTGAAGCATCAACCACATAGCCTCCACATAATCGCCGGCAAAGCCCCAATCTCTTTTGGCCTCAATATTGCCAATACGCAATTCTTTGGCCAATCCAAGCTTAATTTTGGCCACAGTGTTTGATATTTTGCGTGTCACAAACTCAATTCCACGCCGAGGAGACTCATGATTAAATAAGATACCTGAACAAGCAAAAAGGTCATAACTTTCACGGTAGTTCACTGTAATATAATGACCGTACACCTTGGCCACGCCATAGGGGCTACGCGGATAGAATGGGGTTTTTTCTGTCTGGGGGATTTCCATGACCTTTCCAAACATTTCTGAGGAAGATGCTTGATAGAACCGAGTGTCAGGTTTGTTCCTGCGAATGGCTTCCAGTATCCGTGTGACACCCAATGCTGTCATATCACCTGTGGCCAATGGCTGATTCCATGAAGCCGCCACAAAAGATTGTGCGCCCAGATTATAAACTTCATCCGGCTTAACGGTCTTAATGATTTCTTCCAAAGAAGATTGATCGATTAAATCCCCTTGGATGATTTCCACTTTTTCACGAATATGATCAATTCTTTCAAAATTTTCAACGCTGGAGCGTCGTGTCATGCCATAGACTTTATATCCCTTCTCAAGAAGAAGTTCAGCCAAATACGAACCATCCTGACCTGTAATACCTGTTATAAGTGCTTTTTTCATGTCATTTATCCTTTCATTTTTATGTGTTTCAATTTTGCATATAACACCATTCAACTTTTTCTGGTGCCTCTTCCTTAACGTGCAAGATTTTTTCTAACACAGAAATCCCTATAGACGCACCTGCTTGTGACAAACGACAATCCAACACGATATCGTCGTCAGAAAGTTCTGCCACTTGGTCACGATAACGGTGAACAGTGATTTTTTCGTTTGTCTTTGAAAACAAGGTCATTTCAACAAGGTCAGAAACTTCGCTGTCACCCACTATAATGAACTTTTTAAACCCTTTTTGCAGAAGGGGTTCAACCATGGCTTCAATTCTTGCCTTAGACTCATGAATGGTTTTATAAGCACGCAAAAAATAGCCATAGGATCTTTCCATTTTTTCAGTTATGCCCTTAGGGGTCAATATATATCCCATCTTTTTACGATTTAAATTAGAAGCTTTGATATAGCCAGTTTTAACAAGCCTCTTTAACACAAGGTTAACCATGCCTAAAGACAAACCTGTTTGTCTGGCCAAATCTCTTTGTGATAGATCTTTTTCTTGTTCTTGAGAAAGAATATTCAGCACTTTAAAAAATTTTTCTGTGAATACATCCCTCATGCGTTCATTCCTTGAACAATAATAAATAAAAAAAAAGCCGCTTAAAAAGCGTGCCCGTTAAAAGATATTTAATCAAATATTGTAATTATTGTCAACTATAAGACTATAAGTTGCATATAAATACAACTATGCGAATATTCTCTAAAGAGTTATTTTCAATAAAATCAGCATTTGCCGTACAAAAATTTTTCTGAGTTTTCATGAGACAGCCAATTGTTTAACCCAAAACCTTTCCGGTCTTTTTCAGACAAAATAATATCCCCTGAAAAAATCTCTCGAATCTTTTTATGCAGACCGAATTCACACATAGACCAATCCAAACCCTTGTCCAAAGGCGTCACCCTGGCTTCACACTCAGGGCTGTATTCGCCTGTACAAAAATATTGAATCATGGTGTCTTCTAGAAAAATATTCCCATGCGCAAAACCAGGCGGCAAGTAAATCCATTTCCCCCAGTCATCTTCCACACGACATGGCATATCATGCGCGATTATTTTACCGCATGTAGGCGAATTCTTCCGAACATCTAAAATCAAATCAATCATATGCCCTTGAATAGTCCTGACCAATTTCCCTTGATAAGGGTTCCATTGAAAGTGAAGGCCACGCACCACTCCTTTTCTGGAAAAACTTTCATTGGCTTGCACGAAGCGAACGCCTCTTAAATGCTTCAGATCAACGTTATGCTCTATGACAGATTCACGGAATAGTTCGGTAAAACACCCCCGCTCATCGCAAAAACGCTGAAATTTAATGACAAGGATATCAGGTATTTCCAATGAATGAATTTCTTTTATTTTCATAACATCCTAACCCGGATGAGCCGGAAATGCAAAATATAAACATTAAAATGCAATTGATTATTGGGATTTAACAAAACCCATATGACAGGCAATTTCTTCCAGACAAGCAACCTTGAGCCCCTGTCTTTGCTGAATGGTCTGAATGTAATTGGATGCTTGCAAAAGAGAATCATGCGTGCCGGTGTCCAGCCAGGCTATCCCACGGCCTAAAACCTCCACATGAAGTTCTTCTGTTTCAAGATATTTTCTGTTAACATCTGTGATTTCCAACTCACCCCGTGCAGAAGGCTTAAGTGATTTGGCAATATCCAACACACGGTTGTCATAAAAATAGAGGCCGGTCAGGGCAAAATTTGAAAAAGGGGCTTTAGGTTTTTCTTCTAGACGGACAGCCTTTCCCTCTGTGTTTAACTGAATCACACCATACCTTTCAGGATCCTGCACTCTGTAAGCAAACACAGTGGCCCCTTGTTTCCTTGCCGCTGCCTTTTGCAAATAAGACACAAATCCATGGCCATAAAAAATATTGTCACCAAGCACCATGGCCACCCGGTCTTTTGCCACAAAATCCCGGCCAATAATAAAAGCTTCAGCCAATCCACCCGGATGCGCCTGCGCTTCATAAGAAATTTGGAGTCCCCATTCTTTCCCGTCACCCAAAAGCCTTTTAAAAGCCTCTTGCTCATGAGGCGTGGTAATGATCAAAATCTCTCGGACCCCTGATAACATAAGAACAGAAAGGGGATAATAAATCATGGGCTTGTCATAAACAGGCATTAATTGCTTGCTCACCGCCCGTGTCAAGGGATGCAGACGTGTTCCTGCTCCGCCGGCTAAAATGATACCTTTCATATGTCACATCCTTTTTAAAAAATCATTTAATAATGCAGTATACTATTGACTGTTTGTTTTTTCATCGTTTATTTTTTATTATTTCTGCTCCTTTTTTTGTTATCCGGTACTTTTGAAACCGGCTCTTTGGTTTGTCGGGAATTGTCCGTTCAATAAATTTCTTTTCCAAAGCCGGTTGCAAATAAGTTTTTCGGAGATGCGCCCGGTCTTTTAATTGAAGATTTTTACGTAAACCTTCATTACCTAGATCCCCCTTTTCAAATAAAATCCTTAACAGAACAATGACTGGGGGGGTGA
>JANQER010000063.1 GCA_028278255.1 Elusimicrobiota bacterium
AGATGCGCATAGGCTGACATTGTCATTCCGGTTTGGTCGGAGCCTATTGGACCGGTATTATGAGGCCGGGGTGAAGCAGATGCGTTTGGGGCATTATGCGGAAGCCGTGCTTTTGTTTGACAAGGCTTTGCTGATCAATCCCAATGACCAGCGTGTGCTGGAGAAAGCCATTGAAGCGGCCGGGACTCTAAAAAGAAACATATCAAAAACAAATCGTAAATTCTAACCCGAATAAACGGAATAAAAGGGTGAATGCGGTTGAATAAGGATGAATAGGGCTGAATAGGGGTGCAAGCTTTTTATAAATGCTTTTCCCTTATTCATCCCTATTCACTCTTATTCACCCCTATTCATCCTTTTTTTATTTAGAATTTGCTTTGGCTGAAGTGTTGTATTTATATGGTACAGACAGAATACATATTATTGCTTTTAATGTGGTTTTATATGAAGTCTACAGTGACTAGTGGGATGATGCTTATGACTAGAAAACTGTGCTTTATAGTGGGTTTTGTTTTCTCAGTGGGAATTGAGGCGTGGGGAGCTGCTGATATTTCCAGTGTGGCCAGCGGCTTGTGGTCTCAGGGGACCACTTGGTCCGGTGGTGTTGCGCCTTCCTCTTCCACCACAGTTGATATTCTTGCCGCACATACTGTCACAATTGATGTGACCACAGCGCAATCTTCCGGATTAAATGTTTATGGCACCCTGTTTTCCAGCCGGACGGTCAATACCAGACTCATTATTTCAAGCGGGCATATGGCAGTGAAATCCGGCGGTGTGCTGGATATGGGCACCAGCGCTTCTCCCATTGCGTCCAATGTCACGGCTGAACTGGTTTTACCCTATTGCAGCTTTGACGGGGAATACTATTTGGATTTTGAGGACGGCAGCCAATTCACCATGCATGGGGCCACCAAAGCCCCTGTGGCTCAGGCTGTGAATGATCCCACTGTGGCCAGTGTGCAAGTGCCGGCTGCTGATGTGGGCGGGTGGCAGGTGGGGGACAGTATTTCCATCAGCCAAACCAATATAGCTGTTGCTTTTGTGGATGAAACAGAAATCAGAACCATTGATTCCATCAGCGGAGGAGATCCTGTGACAGTCAGTTGGACAGGAGACCTCAGTTACACGCATACAGCCACCCATGGGGTGCGTGTGGCCAATCTCACCCGGAATGCTGTGATTCGTTCCTCAGGCACAACAGTGGATTCCAATTTGAGTTATCTGGCCAACAACATTACAACGCCAGGCGATTTTCGTGCTGAATACGGAGATTTTTTGTATTTGGACAAGATTTCATTTGAGAGCGCCGGGACCCGCGGCATTATTTCCAGCTGCACCATTCAAAACGGTGACAATGGCATTGTGTTAAACATGACAGATGCCACAGGCAATGTGTTGTTTGAGCACAATATGATTCGCAATCATGCGGAAAAAGGCATATTTGTTACCGGCGGGAGAGGCGGAGAGATAAGAAACAATGATATTTTTTCAAATTGCAAGCAAATTGGTTTTTGTGCAGGGCTTTTTGTTGATGCCAGTATCGGCGATTGTGTGATTGATTCGAATTATCTGTATTCCAATACATACGATGCTCTCAATCTGTACAGTGATATCCAGAATATTCAAGTCACCAATAACACCATGTTTTTCAATGACGCACATGGTATTTTTTATGATGGGTTCAGCAGTTGTTACAACAATACGATTTCCTCAAACACAATTGAACGCAATGGTTACATAGGTGTTGAGTTTACATTTGCCTCACGTGTCTTGCTTAGCAGCAATACGATCCGGGACAATTTGAGCAATGGTGTCACTCTTGATTGTGATGATTGTTTGGTGATGGGGAATAGTGTTTATAATAATGCTTTTCATGGTTTCAATATTTTTTCCGCCAATAACTCCTATCTGCATGATAACACAGTGTATGGGAATGAAAGAGGATTCACTGTCGGGTCATCCAATAATGTGTTCTCTGAAAATGAGGTGTACGGGGAAGATTATGGATTCTACTATGACACAAACAGCGATCAATCAATCAGCATGCGCAATGATATTCATCAAAATGTCACTGGGATATACGTCCGGACGTCTTCAAATACTTTTGTGGAAGATCTCATTGGCGTAACTGGCGGGGCCAACAGCACGTCACAAATAGAAGTGAATAATGTGGGGATTGTCTTAAAAAAAGTTCAATTATTTGATGACCCCAATGACTATCAATTTTTGGATTCAGCCGGTGAATATATTTTGTCTTATAATCAAAACTCTGACACAGGCACGGTGCGTTTTACGGGGTCTTGGACAGCGTCTGAATCCATGACTTTGGATTACAGCCAGCAATTGTATGCCTCCACAGCCACAGCACCGGTTTTGTTTATAGGAGACAGCCACAGCGCCAGTGTGTCTTCCACAGATGATGCCTCAGCTGTGAGCCAGTTGATTTTTATTCGCTATGACGGCGCCAATTGGCAGGTGGAAGGCACTGTGAGCGGGAATTTGGGCACCCACCCGGGAGACGGATCCACACAGGATTACACCCAATTTCAATTGGTATTTACCGAAGGGGCCAGCCAGACAGCAGGTGACCGCATGGGATTTGCTTTAATAGCTGCATCGCCTGATGGGAATGAACAAAAACAACTGCTGTTTGAAGATTGTGATGCCTCGTTGAACAACGGGGAATCTCAACTGGTTTTCCCACCAGGGATAAGTTTGACGCTTCAAGGGGTCCCTGGCATCCCCACTGTGGTGGATAGGGAAGACTCCGGCGGCAATTATTATTCATTGGTGAGTTCAGGGAGTTTAGTGATTAATGGGGCTCAAATTTACAATACAAACGCACATGGTTTATATGTCAGTGGCAATGAAGGCGTGGCCATCTCCTCAGTGACATTTGATTATATGGGTGTGTCAGTCACTGATTGTTCGTACATCACAATCAAAGATTTGACATCAACAGAAACACTTGCAAATCTGGCTTTTAAAACCTCGCGCAGCACCAGCACAGCCACAGCTGCATACAATATTAATGTTCTAGGTTCAAATCCAGGTTTGGATTGGACCATAGACAATTGGAATGGGGCGCTGGCTGGCCCAGATTATGAGAATGAATCGGGTAATCGGGTGGATTGGTCAGGAGATGTGTTGGCGCCAGAGCCCATATCCGACTTTGCCGGGGCCAGCAGCAGTGAATATGGAAAAATAGATTTGACCTGGAGCGCGCCGTCGGAAGATATTGGATTCACAGCAGATTTGGCCAATGGCGAATACTATATTTTCTACAGCACTGTGATAGCAGACATGGCCACAGCCACCACTGATCAGGCGCAGATCAATATTTCCACCAGCGCCATATACAATGAAGCGCAAGCTTATCAATTGACCAGCCTCTTGTTAGACACCAGCTATTATGTGCGCGTTTGGTCAGCAGATGAAGTGCCGATTTGTTCGCTTATGTCTAATGGCGCTACAGTACAGGCTGGTCATCCCACACCGCAAGCGCCAAGCGTAACAGCCACAACCACAGGCACAGCCATTACAGTGGATTGGACAGCGCCGGCTGTGCCGCCAACAGCTTACATAGATCGGTATGAATTGTATTACAGCTCAGTGGCAGCAGGCGGGCCGTACACGTTCATCCAAAATTTTACCAACAGCCAATTCACCTGTGACCATGTGACTTTAAAAACCAATACTACCTATTATTACCGTGTTGTCACAGTGGACACAGGCAGTATCTCGTCCACCCCTGGAACAGATTCAGCCATGACTGGGTCCATCAAAAGCAAAGCCACAGGCTTATGGTCCAATGCCGGCACATGGGAAGGGGACCGGGTGCCGGATGCAGAAACTGATGTGGAAATTCAGGCAGCGCACACAGTGACAGTGGACAACACCACAGCTGAATCATCCACATTGGATGTTTATGGCACATTGACTGTTGTTAAAAATGTGAACACCAAACTCACTCTTTCCAACGGGAACCTCACAGTGTTGTCAGGCGGTGTGCTGGATATGGGAAGCACTATTTCTGCCATTCTGCCCAATGTGACAGCTGAGCTGGTCCTGGCTTATGGCAGTTTTGACGGTGAATATTCATTGAATTTAAATGAAGGCAGCCGATTCACCACAAGTGGGACGTTTAGAGCGCCAGTGGCCCAGACATTGAATGATCCCACAGCCACCAGCGTGCAGTTTTCTGCTATTGCTGATGTGAGTGGATGGCGCGTGGGAGATACCATCGCCATCGGTCAGACCAACATAGCCGGCGCTTTTGTGAATGAAACAGAAACCAGAACCATTGATTCCATCAGCGGTATAGGACCTGTGACAGTGTCCTGGACAGGCGATCTGACTTATACACATCTTTCAACTGAAGGAGTACGCGTGGCCAACCTTAACCGGAGTCCCATTATACGTTCTTCTGGCACAGTGGTGGGATCCAATCTGAGCGCTGTGATAAGCAATATTACAGTGCCAGGTGATTTCTATGCGGCTTATGCTGATTTTTCCTATTTGGACAAGCTGGTGTTTCAGAGTGCAAATGTATGTGGCACTATCTCCAGCTGTACCATTCAAAACGGCGGCACAGGTCTTCAGATGTTTTCTCAAAACAGCAATGTGGAATTAAATCGCAATACCATTTACAACAATGCGCAAAGCGGCATTTATTTAGATGGATCAGACATGCTCATCAGAAACAATGATATTGTCTCTAACAATACGCAGGGTGGAATATATATTGACACTTGCGATGATTGTGTCATTGATTCCAATTACATTTATTCCAATTGGAATGATGCCATCTATTTGGATTTTAATGCTGCTGACAGGCTTCAAATTTCAAGCAATACCATTTTCTGTAACGAAGGCAGAGCCATTTATTGGACGGGCACGAGCGGTGATGATGTGCTGATTTCTTCTAATACAATTAAACTGAATGGGCATATCAATAGTGCTGTTTATGTCAATAATGGATCTCATATTATGTTTAATAATAACACTATCCGAAATAATTTAGGTACTGCTCTTTCTTTAGATTGTGATAACGGATGTTTGGTCACAGGAAATAATATCTATGACAATGATGACATTGGGGTCAATCTTGTCGGCGATGGAAATACAATAGTATACAATAACACCATACATGACCATGGGACAACAGGCGTCATGAGCGGTATAAGGGTTTTTTCCGGTTCTAAGAATATTTTGGTTGACAATGAAATTTATGGTGAAAACAGAGGCATTTCTTTTTCTATAAGCGGAGTCAATAACTTGAGTTTGAACAATGATATTCATCAGAATAATGTGGGAATATATTCTGAAGCCAATTCAAATGTGTCTGTGCAGGATCGTATTGGCGTGACAGGCGGTGCCAATACAATATCTCAAATTGAAGTGAATGATGGAAATATAGTTTTAAAAGAAGTTCAATTGTTTGAAGATGCTGATGATTATCAACATGTTGATTCAACCAGTGCCTATATTGTGTCCTATAATCAAAATGCAGACACTGGCACAGTGCGGGTGATGGGCAACTGGGTGGCATCTGATGCCTTGACTTTGGATTATAGTCAGCGGTTATATGCGTCTACAGCCACAGCGCCTCTTTTGCTTTTGGGTGACAGCCACACAGCCAGTGTGTTTTCCACAGACGATGCCGCAGCAGTAAGCCAGTTGATATTCATTCGCTATGACGGCGCCAATTGGCAGGTGGAAGGCTCAGTGAGCGGGAATCTGGGCACGCATCCAGGAGATGGGTCTACACAGGATTACACGCAATTCCAATTGACATTTACTGAAGGCCCCAGCCAAATGACAGGCGACCGCATGGGATTTGCTTTAATGGCAGCGTCCCAGGACCAGAATGAACAAAAACAATTGTTGTTTGAAGACTGTGATGCGTCATTGAACAATGGAGAATCCAAAGCTGTTTTCCCACCGGGCACAAGCTTAACCCTGCAAGGCATTAATGGCACGCCCACATTGGTGGACCGGGAAGATCCCAGTGGCAATTATTACACAGTGGTGAGCTCAGGCAGTCTGCAAGCAGGCCATGCACAATTCTATAACACAGCTGCCAGTGGTTTGCACATCAGCGGCAATGAAGGCGTATCCATATCCACAGTGACATTTGATTATATGGGTGTGTCAGCCACCACATGCGCTTACATCACAGCCAAGGATTTAACATCAACAGCCACATTTGACAATCTGTCATTTAAAACCTCACGGAGCACCAACACAGCCACAGCGGCATACAATATAAATGTGCAAGGCACAGATGCTGGGCTAAATTGGACATTGGACAATTGGAGCGGTGCTTTGGCGGGCGCAGCTTTTGAATATGATCCGAATAATCGGGTGGTTTGGTCAGGGGATGGGCTTGCCCCAGAAGCTGTTAATGATTTTGCAGGCGCCACAGGCAGCGGTTATGGTGAAATAGATCTATCATGGAGCGCTCCGTCGGAAGATGAAGGGTTTACAGTGGATCTGATCAATGGAGACTATCACATTTTTTACAGCACAGTGATCGCAGACATGGCCACAGCTACAACGGATCAGGCGCAGATCAATATTTCCACCAGTACCACATACAATGAAGCGCAGGCCTATCAATTAACAGGACTTTTGCTAGACACAAGCTATTATGTGCGCATCTGGTCAGCGGATGAAGCGCCGAATTATTCCACCATGTCCAATGGCGCCACTGCCCAGGCA
>JANQER010000064.1 GCA_028278255.1 Elusimicrobiota bacterium
TCTCATGGCACGGACAAAACAATGCCCGGATCCCGGATGTCCTTATTGTCAACGGACATGACATCACGCCTGAAAAAGCCCGAAAAAATCTGACGGCCAAATTCAAGCATGTGCCTCAAGCTGATAAATTTTTCAAAGCCTGCAAAATTTTAATCAGACAGGGAGAGGCCTTTTCCTTAAACGACATCAGATCGGAAACACAACAGCTTTCAAGCCGTCAAAATCTTCGTCTGGCTTTGTTCACTACAGACATCAAGGCCGTTATTTTCAGCCCGCACCGGCCTGACGTTCGCTGCGATCTCTATCTGATGATGAAGGATCTGCAAGCGGTCAATGTGTTCCAGTATCTGGCAGAACAATTAAAAGAATCACTCACACACGCCAAGCAGGCATAAGCGGATGGCCGTGTAAACTTAAAATCCGTGCGACATTTTGTCAATTTCCATGCCCTGCCCCTATTACTAGTAATCGTCACATAAACGTCATACAAATATTACATTGGTGTCATATTTCTTTGCGGAAAAAAAAGCTAAGCTCTACACACAATTTTTAAACAAAAGGAGTTTTTATGCCGCGGATGAAAAAAACGATCGCAGTTGCAACAGCTTTTTTATTTGCCGCTGTTCTTTCAACCCCGCCCCAGGGGTTTTGCAAGGGAACCATCACCATTAAAGGGTCTGACACTTTGGTCATACTGAACCAGCGCTGGGCTGAGAATTATATGCAGGACAACAAAGACTTGGTCATTCAAGTCACCGGCGGCGGATCCGGGACCGGGTTTTCCGCTTTGATCACAGGCTCAACGGATATTTGCGCCGCCTCCAGACCCATTATGAAAAAAGAATTGGCCATGATTAAGAAAAGACATAATGTGACGCCTGCTGAAATTCCCGTGGCCAGAGACGGGGTCACCATCTATTTTCATGAAAAAAACCCCGTTAATGAACTCACCATGGCCCAATTAAAAAATATTTATACGGGAAAAATCAAAAACTGGAAGGACCTGGGCGGAGACAAGGCCCGCATCATTCTTTATTCCCGCGAAAACAATTCCGGCACGTACATGTTTTTTAAAGATGAGGTTTTAAAAGGCAGAGATTTTACGCCATTGGCGCAAAGCTTGCCGGGGACAGCCGCTGTGGTCAATGCCATTGGCAAAGATATTAAAGGAATAGGCTATGGAGGCGCGGCTTATGCCAAAGGCGTGAAATTCTGTCCTGTCAAAGCCACTGAAGAGGACAAGGCTTATCTCCCCAATGAAGAGAATATCGCCACCGGCAAATATCCCATTGCACGGGATTTATATTACTACATGCTCAAAGAACCAACAGGGGACACAAAGAAATTTATAGATTGGCTTTTGAGCCCGGAAGGCCAAAAAATTGTAACTTCTGTCGGCTATTTCCCAGTTAAAAAATAAAGATTACAAATCTATCTGTAAGGGGCGCTGCCGGACCGCGCCCCTGCGATGAATAAATTATTCGAGAATTTAATCATGAAAAAACCATTGTCTGAAAAAATCATAGAGGGCTTTATTCACATCAGCGCGGCCATGGCCATTGTGAGTCTTGTCTTGATATTTGTTTTTATTGGAAAAGAAGCACTGCCAATGCTCACATCGCACGAAGTGCGTGAAGAAGTCACTGTCACGCAAATGGTGCTGCCTCAAAGCCCTGAACCGGGAGAGCCAAAAGAATTTTCCTGGCAGCCTGTGTCCCGTGTGCCTAAGTATTCCTTGATGCCTTTGTTTGTCGGCACCGTTAAAGTGACTGTGGTTGCGCTCCTGTTTGCCATCCCCTTATCCATCATGGCCGCGCTCTTTACATCGGAATTCGCTCCCAGCTGGGTCAGAGAAAGCATTAAGCCGGTCATTGAACTTCTGGCTGGCATCCCCTCTGTGGTGCTGGGGTTTTTTGCCTTAATTGTCATGGCCACATACATACAAAATTGGTTTAACATGGACTTCCGCCTGAACACACTCACAGCCGGCATTGCTTTGGGCTTGGCGGTTATTCCTATTGTCTACACCGTGTCTGAAGACGCTCTGTCAGCTGTGCCGCAAAGCTATCGTGAAGGGGCCCTGGCTTTGGGCGCCACGCCCTGGCAAACAGCGTGGCGGGTGGTGCTGCCGTCGGCTGCGCCCGGGATTTTTGCAGCTTGTGTTTTGGGATTTGGCCGCGCCATTGGCGAAACAATGATTGTGCTCATGGCTTCGGGCAATGCGCCTGTGATGGACCTGTCCATAGGCTATCCCTTTAGGAGCCTGTCAGCCACCATTGCCGCTGAATTGGGCGAGGTGGTGCGCGGCAGCGGACACTATCATGTGCTGTTTTTTATCGGCGTATTGCTGTTTATTTTTACTTTTCTTATTAACTTTTCAGGTCAATTGTTCGTAGACAGACTAAAAGAAAAAATGGCAGGGACTAAATAGTTCGTTGATATGAATCGAAAATTAATTAACTTCATCAGCGCTTTTTTCTACACGCTCACCGGCCTTGCTTGCGCGAGCCTTGTGATTATTGTGGCCATTATTCTGGGGAATATTGTTGTTAACGGCATATCCCATGTGACATGGGAATTCCTTTCCACAGCCCCCAAAGCCGGCATGGCAGAAGGCGGTATTTTTCCGGCTATTTTTGGAACAGCTTTTCTTGTTCTACTGATGACCATTGCCGTGGTTCCTCTTGGGGTGTCAACAGCGATTTATTTACAGATTTACGCACCGGCAAAATCCCGCTGGGTTCATGCCGTGCGCATGGCCATCCAAAACCTGGCAGGGGTGCCTTCCATTGTCTTTGGCCTGTTCGGACTGGGGTTTTTCATTGAATTCATGGGCAAAGGAATTGACAAGATTTTTTTAGGCGGAGAACTTTACATGGGCCAGCCGGCCATTATTTGGGCTTCCTTGACCCTTGCCCTATTAACTCTTCCCACAGTGGTCGTGTCCACAGAAGAAGCTTTAAGGGTCATTCCCAAAGCGCACAGGGAAGTGGCTTTTTCTCTCGGCGCCACACGCTGGCAAATGGTGCGTTATGTGATTCTGCCTCAGGCTGTGGGCGGTATTTTAACCGGCACAATTCTTGCTGTCAGCCGGGGGGCCGGAGAAGTGGCGCCAATTCTTTTCACAGGCGCTGCTTATTATCTCCCTTATTTGCCCACACGGCTCAACCACCAGTTTATGGAACTTGGGTACCATGTGTATGTCATGGCCACCCAATCTCCTGATGTGGATGCCACGCTGCCGATCCTTTATGCCACTGTATTGGTCTTGTTGACATTAACATTTACATTGAATTTCACAGCCATTATTATACGTTCAAAAGTCAGACGAAAATTGAAGATAGGAAAATAACAGTTGGCTGAGACGAAATTGGAAATTAAGGCAAAATGGATAAAAACAAAATTCGAATTGAAAATCTAACGGTTAAGGCAGACAATACGGAAATATTAAAAAATATTTCTCTGTCTATTCGTCAAAATGAGATTTTATCAGCCATTGGACCTGCCGGGAGCGGCAAAACCACTTTTTTGCGCTGCTTAAACAGGCTCATTGATACCGAGGAAGAGCTCAGCGTTCAGGGCAGTATTAAGATGGACGACAAAGATATTTTCAGCCCCCAAACAGACCTTTCTTTTATAAGGAGAAAAATCAGTATGGTGTTTGCTGTCCCCACGCCTCTGCCCATGTCAATCCGAGACAATCTTCGATTGGGTCTGCGTTTTCAAAAACGACTTTCAGGAATCAATATAAATGAAAGAATTGAAAAAAGCCTGCGCGCTGCTTTTTTGTGGGACGAGGTGAAAAATCGTCTTCATGAATCCGCCATGAAACTCTCAGGCGGACAGCAGCAAAGGCTTTGTTTGGCCAGAAGCCTTATGGTTAAGCCGGAGGTCCTTTTACTGGATGAACCCTGTTCGGGGTTAGACCCTATTTCCACGGCAGAAATTGAAGAAGCCTTGAAAAATCTCAAAAAAGAAATGACCATTATACTGGTCACCAATAATGTCAAACAGGCCTCGCGCACA
The DNA here is from genome assembly GCA_028278255.1 of Elusimicrobiota bacterium. Classification (GTDB taxonomy): domain Bacteria; phylum Elusimicrobiota; class Elusimicrobia; order FEN-1173; family FEN-1173; genus JANQER01. Next base: position 4,027 of record JANQER010000064.1, read on the forward strand.
TCCGACCGGACTGTTTTTTTCCTCATGGGCGATCTCATTGAGATGGGCGAAACAGGCCGGATTTTTACAACACCCAAAGACAAACGGACGTCGGATTATGTGTCAGGACGGTTTGGATGATTTTGTAACCGGTTTTATACTAATTACAAATTACTCATAACCAATTACATAAATATTATATGAACAATATTTCAAAGATAGAAACCAAGGCGTTGGACTTGTTTTATGGGCACTTTCAAGCGCTCAAAAATATTCATGTGTCCATTCCCCCACAAAAAATCACCGCCTTTATAGGCCCGTCAGGGTGCGGCAAATCCACTCTTTTGCGCGCTTATAACAGAATGAATGACTTAATCAAAGGCGTTAAAGTCACAGGCGAAGTCCTTTTGGACGGTAAAAATATTTATTCTTCTAAAATGAAACTGATTTCACTGAGAAAAAGAGTGGGCATGGTGTTTCAAAGACCCAACCCATTCCCTATTTCCACTTATGAGAATGTGGCATTTGGACCCAGGATACACGGCATTACAAACCGTGAGCAGTTAGACAATATCGTTGAAACCTCTCTCAAAGCCACTGGCATGTGGAAAGACGTCAAAGACAAGCTGCAAATCTCCGCCCTGGCTCTGGCGCCTGAGCAGCAGCAAAGACTGTGCATTTCCCGATTACTCGCCGTTGAACCTGAGGTTCTCCTCATGGATGAACCTTGCTCAGCCCTGGACCCCATTGCCACAGCCAAAATTGAGGAGTTGATTCTTGAACTTAAAAAATGTCTCACTGTGGTGATTGTGACACACAACATGCAGCAGGCAGCCAGAGTTTCTGATTACTCAGCTTTCATGCTTTTGGGAGATTTGGTAGAATTTGGAGAAACCAAGGAAGTTTTTACAAACCCCAAAGACAAAAGAACCCAGGATTATATAACGGGACGGTTTGGATAATTTATTATCTGAAAGAAAATTGTCGTAGGGGCGCTGCTTGCCTGCGACCGAGGAGCTATTCATGGAACGCCATTTTGATGAAGATTTAAAAGCGCTGAAAGAATTGGTGCTTCGGATGGGAAGCTTGGCTGAAGACATGATTCAGAAAGCCGTCAAAGCTTTGATTGAACGCAATGATGCTTTGACCAAAGAAGTGTTTCAGCTGGAAGACGAAGTCAATCATCTGCATGTGGAAGTGGATGATCAGTGCCTCAAATTGATTGCCCTGCACCAGCCTATGGCGGCTGATTTGCGGTTTATCACAGCGGCCATGAAAATCAACAGTGATTTGGAACGTATTGCCGACCATGCTGTGAATGCCAGCCAAACCTGCCATTATCATCTTTTTAAAGAAACGCCTGTCCCCCAAATCAGTTTTGTCACCAAAATGGCTGAAATCTCACAAAAAATGTTAAAAGAGAGTTTGGATGCCTTTTCCAAAAAAGACGTGAACTTAGCCAAATCAGTGCCTGAACAGGATGAGGAAGAAAACCGTTTGAAAAAGCAGGCTCTGAATGATTTGATTGAACTGATCCAAAAAGACCCTTCACATGCCAAACAATTCGTTGATTTGATCCTGTTGTCCAAAAACATGGAACGCATCGGTGATCATGCCGTGAACATTGCCGAAGATGTGATCTTCATGGTAATGGGAAAAGATATCAGACACCGTTTTTGATCTTGCCATTTCAAGGGTATGTTTGAATATGCAAGGCATGAAAAGACATTTATTTTCTTAAATCAGATTTCAAAGCCTTGGCCGCTTCAATGGCCTTTTCCAGCACGCGCTGGTCATTGGGATTGATCAGCAAAGCCTTGTCAAACAGCAGCACAGCTTCTGCATAATGCCCCAAACGCATCTGCTTCACCCCGGCCTCATAATACCGGTCCAATAGGCTCCGACCAAACCGGAATGACAATGTCAGCCTATGCGCATCT
>JANQER010000070.1 GCA_028278255.1 Elusimicrobiota bacterium
GTGACAAAGGATAAAGAAGGCGCTATTGCGGCCCAGGAATATGAAAAGGCCGCCAAATTGAGGGACAAAGAAAAAGAAATGCGGAAATCTTTGGATGAAGCCAGAAAGTCTTGGCGTCAAAAAAGAGATTCGTCCATTCCAATGATCGGCGCGGAGGATATTGCGTCTGTGGTGTCTAAGTGGACAGGCATCCCCACCAATAAGCTTACTGAGACTGAGCAGGAAAAACTGCTTCACATGGAAGATGAACTGCATAAGCGCTTGATTGGACAAGAAGAGGCCATTGTGTCTATTTCCCAAGCCATCCGCCGAAGCCGGACTGGGCTCAAAGATCCTCATAAGCCTATTGGGAGTTTTGTTTTCTTGGGCCCGACGGGTGTGGGAAAAACAGAGCTGGCCAGGGCCTTGGCTGAGTTCCTTTTTGGAAATGAAGAGGCCATTATTCGGATTGATATGTCTGAATATATGGAAAAGTTTTCTGTGAGCCGTCTTATTGGCGCGCCTCCGGGTTATGTGGGATATGAGGAAGGCGGCCAATTGACTGAAGCGGTGCGTCGTAAACCGTATTCAGTGGTGCTTTTGGATGAAATAGAGAAAGCACATCCGGATACTTTTAATATTTTATTACAAATTATGGATGACGGTGTTTTGTCCGATAATTTGGGTCACAAGGTGAATTTTAAGAACACTGTGATTATTATGACTTCCAATGTGGGCGCTAGATTGATTTCTAAAGGGAAGTCTTTGGGCTTTTTGGTTCAGGAAGATACTGAGAAGGATTACGCGGCCATGAAGGATACCGTGATGGAAGAGGTGAAAAAGGCCTTTAATCCTGAATTCTTGAATAGAATAGATGATATTATTGTTTTTCATTCTTTGTCGCGCGAAGACAGCCGCAAGATTCTGGATATGATGCTTGTGAAAGTGGAAAAGAAAATAGGCGCACAGGGCTTTAGAATTGAATTGTCTGAAGAGACACGTGTATTTTTATTGGAAAAAGGCTTTGACCCGAATTATGGGGCCAGACCTTTGCAGAGATCCATTCAACGTTTATTGGAGGATCCTTTGGCTGAGGACATTTTATCCAAGCGCGTGAGCGCTGGGTCAACAGTGTATATTGATTTTGATCCAGGAGAAAAAAAGCTGGTCTTTTCTTCTTCTCCTCCTGAGAAAACTGTCAAAAGCCAATAGTTTGAATTTTTGTTTTTGGATTTGCGATTTTTGATTGAAAGATATTTTGAGATCGCAAATCGGTCATCTAAAATGATGTCTCTCGCCGGGTGGTCCTGTTCGTCAAATACACAAAACAGAAGGAATTAAATGCACTGGAGAGCTTGGACAGGTCTTTTTGTCTTGATATTTGGTGTTTTGCTGGCTGTATGGATCAAATGGGGGGTTCCGTCAGCTGAGAAAGCCATTCATGCCCGCGTTGAATCATTGCTTCATCAAAGCCTTAAGCAGCCCGTCCAGATTGACAGCGTTGAAATCCATCCTTTTCTTTTTTATGTGGCCTTTCATCATGTGCGTGTTGGTCCGGAAAATCAGCCGTTGTTTTCATGTGACAGCTGGTTTTTTAGATTGACTTTTTTTCATGCCATTCGTTTTCGTTCTTCCGTCTTTTTTTCTTTGGGAAAATCTAAAATTTATTCTCCACGCATTCATATAAAAGAGGAGTGGTTTTCCACTGTCTCTGCCAGAAAGGGACTTTCGTCTTCGCCATTAAAAGGGGCGATGGCGTTTTTTTTGGCCAGCCTTGAATGGGAGGATGGTGAATTTGGTTTGCCTGCTTTTTCAAAGATTCCTGCGATGCAGATTCGACAATCAAAAGGTGATTTGGACATTGGGTCAAAAGGGGTGTCTCTGAGCGGAAGAGGGGAAAGTCCTTTTGGGGCGTTTCGCTTGTCTGCAGAGTGTCAGATAGACTCTGTTTTGGGTTTGAAGGAAGATTTCCCGTGGTCTGCTGCTTTGTTTTTAGAGAAGTTCACTATTGAAGAATTCATGTCCTATGTGCCGCTGACCCAAGGCGCATGGTCAGGGGATGTGGATTTGCGTGTGCGGGCTGAGGGAAGAAAGAATCAGGTGAAAGATTGGGCAGTGGAAGGAGTGGTTTCCGAGGGGATGTGGTCTTTGAATGTGTCTGAAAGTCAGTCTTCTTCTGTGTGTGTGCCATTTGAAGGTCCTTTTAAGATCTCTCCCAAAGCCGTTTCTTTTGATGAATTTTTGGTGTTTGATAGGATTTCTATGTCCGGCGTTTATAAGGGACCATTCAAGGAATCTGGTGAATGGGATATGAATCTGAGAGGGAAGAACTTTCCTTTGACAGATTTTCCAAGAGATATTCCGCGATTGGGATTTTTGAAATATGTGCCAGTCAGAGGTGTGGCTGATTTTGTGATGACATTGAAAGGGAAAAGCAATAACCCTGAAGTGGATATGCAGTCCTCTGTCAAACACGCACGTTTGGCTGGAGTGAATGTTCCTCATATAGATTCAAATTTGACGATTCAAAATGGCAATTTGCAGGCTGAGGCATTTTTGTTGTCTGGTAAATTGTCTTTGTCAGGACAGATCATGAGAGGAGGAGATGAAAATGAGCCTGTTGGCTCAGCCTGGCGTGCTGTGATTGAAAATTGGAATTTGGGAGAATTGGCCGAGGTCAACCGTTGGGGAGAGATAGGCGGCCGAATGAGGGGTGATTTATTGCTTAAAGGGATGGTGGCAGGCAGACAAAAGTCTGAAGGAATTGAACAAGCCGGCATTGTTTCTCCTAGTGCGCATGGGACATTGTCTATTGATGATTTTGTTTGGGGTATTCATCGGTCCACCGGGCCGGTGGCTTGTTATTTTTCTTATGATGACGGATGGCTGGAAATCCGCGGGAAGAAAAATCAATTTCGGTTAAGCGCGCGCAATGATTATGAAAACATAGAGCTGTCTGAGCTTTTTTTCAAACGCTCTGACGGCCTGTTGTTAAAAGCACGCGGTTCTGTGAGTGGTCCGCAGCGTCAATTGGATTTGCAGGTTTTATTACAGCGGGCGCCTTTTCAGGATGTCCCTTTTTTGTTGGAGCGGTATTCAGGAATTTCTGGTGTTTTTGATTTTGATGGAACACTTACGGGAAAGGTGTCTGATCCTGTGTTTGATGGTCAATTGATTTTGAATAATCTGCAAATTGACGAGGGTGTTCGGACATGCTCCGGCCGTGCACGATTTCGCTGGGATGGGGCAGGGATTCATTTTCCAC
>JANQER010000169.1 GCA_028278255.1 Elusimicrobiota bacterium
CCGTATTTGTGTCAAGAAACCGGCTGTTTTTAGACGCTGGACACGGTCGTTGCCTTTGTTGAATGGAGATGATTTGAAATCTTGGGGATATCAGCCGGGTCCCTTGTTTCAAAATATTTTTCATCACCTGCGCACGGCGCGCTGGCAGGGAAAAATCAAAACATTCAAACAGGAAAAACAGTATGTTTTTGACAACTTTCCTCGGAAAAAGTATGATTAACAAAATCAAAAGCGAAATTGGAAATGAGAAACTGGAAATTGTCGTAGGGGCGGACCCTTGTGCGGGCCTCTGCATCTGCCGAGGGGAAGGGGCAGATGTCCGCCCTGTCTGAGAATTAAATTTTTAAAAAATCTACGGAAAAATAATATGGCTAACAACAAAAAAATTGTCTTGTCCGGCATGCGGCCTTCAGGCAAATTGCATTTGGGCAACTATTGGGGCGCTTTGCATCCCTGGCTTCAGCTGCAAAACAATAACGACTATCAATGCTATTTTATGGTAGCGGATTTGCATGCTTTGACCACTGGCTATCAGGACACAAAAGACATCAAATCCAACACAGAAGAAATGGTGCTGGATTGGCTGGCCGCTGGATTGGATCCTGAAAAAAGCGTGATTTTTCAGCAGTCTCGTGTGTCAGAACATGCAGAATTAGCTCTTCTCTTGTCCATGATCACGCCTTTGGGCTGGCTGGAACGTATCCCCACTTATAAAGAACAGCTCAGAGAGCTGTCAGAACGGGAAATCACCACACATGGGTTTTTGGGTTACCCTGTTTTGCAGGCCGCGGATATTCTTTTGTATCAGGCCGATGCCGTGCCTGTGGGGGAAGACCAATTGTCCCATTTGGAACTGTGTCAGGAAATTGCGCGCCGGTTTAACCATTTGTACGGGCCGGTGTTTCAGGATCCCAAACCCATTTTGGGAAAAACCCCGAAAGTGCCGGGCTCTGACGGACGTAAAATGTCAAAATCATATAACAATGCAGTGGAACTGACTGATACAGGTGATGTTTTGTACAAAAAAATATCCCGAATGTACACGGATCCCCAGAAAATTCGTGCCAATGATCCGGGGCATCCTGAAGGATGCGTTGTGTATGCGCTCCATAAAATTTATAATACACAGTCTTCTCAGCGTGAGCAAGAATGCCGGAAAGGTGAAATCGGGTGCGTGGCGTGCAAAAAACATCTTCACAGTTTCATGGATGTCTCCTCTTCTTTCCGGGACAAAAGGGCAGCCCTGACACCCCAAACCGCTTGGGATGTGTTGGAAAAAGGGAATCAAAAGGCCCAGGCCGCTGCCCAAATCACAATGGACAGCGCTCAAAAAGCCATGGGGTTAAAATGACAACGCATGAGGTCCATTTGGATGTGTACGAAGGTCCTCTGGATCTTTTGCTTTATTTGATCCGAAAAAATGATCTGGATATATACGATATCCCTATTTCACAGATCACGTCTGAGTATTTAAGCTATTTGGATTTGATCAAGGAACTAAAACTGGATGTGGCCGGTGATTTTTTGGTCATGACCTCCACGCTCATGCAGATAAAGGCGCGCACGCTTCTGCCGGCTCAAACAGCAGAAACCGAAGAAGGCGGGCCGGATCCCAAAGCAGAGCTGGTCAACCGTTTGCTTGAATATCAAAGATACAAAGAAGCCGCTCGAACTCTTGGCGCACGCATGTCAGTCACCAAAGACATTCATTATCGCGGTGCGCCTTTGATCAGCCGTGATGATTACAGCATGAACGCCTCTCTGTTTGATCTGTTGGGGGCTTTTCGTGATGTGCTGAAAAATTTAAAGCCGGATGTGCGGGAAATAATTTATGAAGAAGTTCCTGTGGAAGTCAAAATCCGGGAAATTTTGTCATTTTTAGAAGACAAGCCTTTTGCGACTTTCCGGGAGATTTTACAGAGGGAAACAACGCGCCGGGGTCTTATTGCGACATTTTTGGCCCTGCTGGAACTTATTCGTTTGAATCAGATTGTGGCCCGTCAAACAGAAGTGTTCGGTGAAATCCGCGTGTACCGAATGGAAGCGCTGCCGGAAGAAGTCCGAAGTGAGAATGCCGAAGTGCGAAGTGAAATTCAAAAAACTGAAGAAGAAACGCCAAATGGGATGCCGGAAACCGGGGACATGGAGCCGAAATCTTGTGACTATATGAGTGATGTGGGCACGGAAGATCAGCAGAAAACAGATTAACAAAGAATTGTCGTAGGGGCCGGGCATGCCCGGCCCGATGAGAAGAGACAGAAATTGGAATAATGGGGAATAAATAATAAATGGAAAAAAATGACCGAAAAAAAATATTAGAATTGCTGTTATGGGTCACTGACAAACCCTTAAAAATAAATGATTTTAAAAATGTCTTGGAGGCGGATTGCCCTCCGGAAGAGGAACTGCGGGAAGAAATATTGTCGATCGGACAGGATCTTGATGCGCGGGAATCCCCCATCTGTTTATCAGAAGTGGCACAAGGATTTCAAATGGCATCCCGGTCTGCTTACAGTCAGTGGGTACGCCGCCTGTTTAAGGGAAAAACCACACTGCGTTTGACCTCTTCTGCGCTTGAAACGCTTTCAATCATTGCCTATAAACAACCCATCACACGCGGAGAGATTGAGGATATTCGAGGGGTGGATGTGGCTGGGGTCCTTGACACTTTGGTGGAAAGAAAGCTTGTCAAAATTGTGGGGCGCAAAGAAGTTTTGGGACGTCCGCTTCTTTATGGAACCACTTTGGATTTTATGCGGCAATTTGGGTTAAAGTCTCTGGATGAATTGCCAAAATTAGATGAATTGGTCCCTCCTGAAGAGGGGTTGGCAGAGTTATCCGAGGATCAGAGCGAGCCTGAGAGCGGCAATGACACTGTTGGTGATGAGTCACTGCCGGTGCAGGACGAGAGGACTGAAAAACCAGCAGATCCAAAACCCGCGGTCACGCCAACTCTCACGTCTGACGAACCATTGCCTGATGTGCCCTAATAAGGAGAATAAGATTTTTGACATTTAAATGTCCAAGGATTTGGCCTTTGTTTGATTTAGGATTTCGAATTTTGGATTTAGAATTTTTAGACTCATGTTTCAAAGGAACAATAATATGCCTGAACTCAGAAGAGATCCTGTGATAGGACGGTGGGTGATCATCTCCACTGACCGCAACCGTCGTCCCATAGGCTTGACCCAAGTCAATAAAAATTATGGAACCGTCCCCTGTCCTTTTTGCAATGGCAATGAAGAAAAAACACCGTATGAAGTGATGGCATTTGGCGCGCCTGGCCGGCAGGCCAATAAGCCAGGCTGGCGCGTACGAACAGTGCCGAATAAATTCCCGGCATTGGGGATTGAAGGGCACCTTCACCGTGACGGCGAGGAACTTTATGACAAAATGGACGGATTCGGCGCGCATGAGGTGATTATAGAAACGCCTGACCACAGTCTGGATCTTGAGGATTTGGACGAAAGCCAGATTCAGGAGGTTTTTTGGTCTTTTCGCGAGCGTATTTGGGATCTCAAAAAAGATTCTCGTTTGGAATATATACTTGTTTTCAAAAACAGAGGCGCAGATGCCGGCGCCAGCCTGTCTCATTCGCATTCGCAGCTTATTGCCACGCCCATGGTGCCCATGCGGGTGAAGCAGGAACTGCGCGGGGCTGATGAATATTATGAAAAAAAAGGGCGGTGCATTTTTTGTGATATCATTGCCAGTGAAAAACAAAAGAATATCAGGGTGGTGGAAGAAAATGAAGATTTTATTGCCATCACGCCTTTTGCCAGCCGTTTTCCTTTTGAATTATGGGTTTTGCCCAAAGCACATGAATCTGATTTTGAAAAAATCCAAAAACATCAAGTGGTGCGTCTGGCTCAAATCATGAAGAGCCTTTTGAAGAGGCTCAATTATGTGTTGGAGCGGCCGCCTTACAATTTTATTATTCACAATTCTCCTATGCGCTTTGACGGGCTTTTATATTACCATTGGCATATTGAA
>JANQER010000245.1 GCA_028278255.1 Elusimicrobiota bacterium
TTCCAAAAAGCCCTGACCCGCGTGTTGTTGTGCAAAAAATCCACCCTGGAAAAATAGGACGGCCCGTCACCCATGATGGTCCCGTTAGACCCGCCGGAAATCTGCGTGTCAATATTGGCCCCGCCAAAAGACGCGATAATCTCTGACTTCTCCGACAATTCATGGCTGAACAACGCATGTATTTTTCCCACTTTGGAAGCGGACAAATCAGCGTTTTCAAACCGATGCGTGGAACGCCACCCGATCCCGAATTTATAACCCGTTCGTTTTATTTTCCGGCCGTATAAGGCCGTGCCAAAATGTGTTTTTCTTTCACCGCCTGAATAACGGACCACTCCTCCGTCCAATTGTTCCGGTTTTTTGGTGATAATATTAATCACGCCTGTCACAGCATTGGCCCCGTATAAAGCCGACACCGGCCCCTCAACGATTTCGATTCTGTCAATTTCCTCCATGGTCACAGGCACTTCTTCCCATGTCATAAAATCAAAGTACGCATTCATAATTGTTTTGCCGTCCAGCAAAACAAGCGTACGATTGCTGAAAGGCTCATTCAGCCCGCGAATGCTCACTTCCCCTTGCATGGTGCGCGTGGACATCACATCCACGCCGGGCGTCCAGCGCAGCGCATCCCACAATGTCTGTGACCCTGAGGACTGAATATCATCAGCTGTGACCACATAAACAGTGGCCGGGGCCAATTCAACTCTTTGCGGCCTCAGAGAAGCGGAAATCACTTGCCTTTCTTCTTCAAAGAAATCAAACACATCAGAGCCCAAAGCATGAGCAGGTTTTGGCATTCCCCCTAACAGCCCAAACAGTGTCATATAAATGGAAATTCTTTTCAACATAAACATCCTTACCTCCCTCTATAAAAAGACAAATCCGGTTTTCCGCAACACACTCCTCACGCCTTCGAAATTCGAAACGAAAAGCAATTTTTTAAAGAGATTAATTAATAAATTTTTTTGATTTTCTTTTCAATGTCAGGAGTGATTTTGATGCCAATATTATCCAAGGAGCTTTTATTTACAATAAAATCACACTTTTCAGGAAAAATCCGATCTGGATATTTTTCCCCGGACAATATTTTTTGAGCGGCTCTTGCAGCCACTCGTCCGACTTCCTCAAATCCGCTGTAGATAGACGCTGTGGCGCCCAACTCCACCAATTTGGCATTGGGCACATAAAAAGCCACTCTGTTGCGCGATGAGTATTGCGTTAAAGCCTGCATGCATTGGCTGTTGACCAATACCGCATCAGGCGGCACCCAAATGGCATCAGGTCTTTTGACAAGAGAATTGAGATGCTCTGCCAAAAAAGAAGTGTCAGACAGTTTCTCATTAAACATATTCAGGCCCAAAGACTCACAAGCCTGATTCAACTCGTTGATATAATTTGAATAAGAATCCGACACATAAAACACGGCCAAAAACTTGAGCCCTTGTTGAAGCTCCAGAATCTTCGGCAGCAAAACATCCGCACGGGGCAGCATATTCACATGAACGAATGCGCCTTCATGCGCCACAGATTCTTTGGAAATACCCAAAGCCATACAGCTGACCAGCACAGCCTGTTGAGGATACTTCTGCGACGAAGCTTTGGTCCCAAAAGACACCACCACTTTCACATTTTCCGGAATTGGTTCCTGCGAAATCATGGAGGTAAAAACTGACACTGTTGAACCCATGGTGTCCTGAAACCCTTGCAAGGCCTTCTGATAATGAACAGACTGAGAGCTCAACACAGCCACCACATCTTCTGACCACAAAAAGCGCGGCGCCAAAAGACAAACACTGCTGAGCGCTAATATGCGCAAAAAACAAAAACTTCTTGTCGAATTATTCATGCAAAAATTGTATAAAAATAATAAATAAAATAAAATATAAAATATATAATAATCAAACAAATCAATTTGTTTTTATGGCCATTATGTTGCATATAAAATAATAAGTAGAAATATTTAAAGTTATACTTAGCAACAATAACAACTACTACTACATGAAAAATATAAAATTATTCATCATACTCGCTGCATTGTTTTGCTTTTCATGGCATAAAACCCATGCACACCCCTATGACCAAAATGAACGTGATGTGGCTGGTGCTGGAAACGGGCTTGATCAGGGAGATGTGTCTTGGGGGGACCTTGACAATGACGGATTACTGGACATCGTGTCTTGCGGCAGAACTTCAGGAGACAATAACGGCAGACTCCGTTTCTATATAAATAATGGGGACACGACCTTTACAGCCAATGACGTTGACACTGCAACTGGCGGGCTTAGAAATAGTTCAGTGGCCTTGGGTGATTTTGATGGAGATGGTTATCTGGACATTCTTGTGAATGGACGAGGCCCTGGCCTCTCTAATGACAGACAAATACGTGTGTACCTCAATAATCGAGACGGAACTTTTGACAGCAATGAAATAGATGTTCCTGGCGCTGCCAATCAAGGACTTCGAAACGGTGATGTTGAATGGGGCGATTATGACAATGATGGTGACATGGATGTTTTGGCCAGTGGGAACGATGCCAGTGGCAACCAGCTTCGTATTTACAAAAACCTAGGGGATGGTTCCTTTGATTCAACGCCCATTGAAGTAGATGGCGCTGCAGGTGGCGGGCTCAATAACAGCTCTGTGGAATGGGGCGATTTTGACAATGATGGAGACCTGGACATCCTGACCAATGGCACACAAGGTGGAAACAATGACCAGCTTCGTGTATACCGCAATGATGGCAATGACACTTTCTTCCGCATTGAAGTCGCAGGCATTAATACCGGCATGGACCAAGGTGAAGTACGCTGGGCTGATTACAACAACGATGGTTATTTAGACATTTTCACTTGTGGACGAGAAGACGGCAACAACGCCAACACCCGCTTATATCTATACAGAAACAATGGGAATGAAACATTCACCTTTATCACCAATTTTGGGGCTGCCAATGCCGGTCTCAGGCAAAGTTCTCTGGTGGTTGGTGACACTGATAACGATGGAGATCTTGATATACTCGTGAGCGGCAGAAGCAGTGATGGCAACCGTCAATTACGATATTATTTGAACAATGGCGCTCCCGGCTATACGTATGGGGCACTCAATGAAGTGGACAATGAAAACGGCGGACTCCAATACGGTGGTGTGGCTTGGGGCGACTTTGACAATGACAATGATCTCGATATTGTGGCTTCTGGCAGACGCGCAGGTGGCGGCACAAACAGAGAACTCCGGGTTTATTTCAACACCACAGCCACAGCCAACACGGCGCCCACTGCGCCTACCACATTGGTGTCCACCTTCACATTCAGCGCTTCCGCTGTTTCAACAGCCACTTTTAAATGGAATCCTGGCACAGATTCTGGGGCTGGGACAACCCCAGAACACATGCTTAACTATGACATCCGTATTTCTACACTTCCCAGTGTTTCAGACCCCTACACAGTGCCTGGATTGGCTGAAGCCACCCCGCGCATGGGCAATTATCAAAAACCTCCGAAAATTTATGACGGAAATACCAATCTTGGTCTAATACTCACATCCACAAATCCATGGACCACTCAATCATCTGATTACGGGCTAAGAACAGACACCACTTATTATTATGAAGTGCGAACTATAGATGGAGGACTGGAATACAGCACCGCCAGTGCTGAACAAACCCTCTGGACCGGGGTCGCGCCTTCCTCCACCACAGACTTATCAGCCGGCCCAAGCGGAAATCAAATTCAACTCACCTGGTCTTCTGCCGGTGATGACCAAAACCGCGGAAACCTCACAGGCAATTACCGCATTCAATACTCCACAGAACCCACCACCCCCTGGAGCACCACCATCACACCTCCGGCAGCTTTTACTGTGATGATTGCCACATCCAACCAAGCCCCGGGGTCCGCACAAAATTACTTTCTCAGCGGATTAAGTGAAGCCGCCACTCATTATTTCCGGCTCTGGTCGCAAGATGATGTGGGCTTGTGGTCAGAAATCTCCAATTCAACCTCTGCTTCTTTTTCAGTGCCGCCGGCAGCCACAGCAGATTTTCTGGCCACAGCAGATCCAACTCCCGGACAAATTGATCTGTCCTGGTCCTCAGCCGGGGATGACGGCATGCTTGGCAATTTATCAGGCGTGTACCGCATTCAATTTTCCACTGACCCGGCCACGCCCTGGAGCACCACCATCACGCCCATTGGCGCATACACCATTATCATCAGCACCATCAACCAAGCGCCTGGTTCTGCACAAAACGTGTCTCTGACCACTCTCAAGGAATCTGAAACCTATCACTTTCGTTTGTGGTCTCAGGATGAAGTGGGCTCTTATTCCCCCATTTCCAATGCCGCCTCCGCCACCACCAATGGCATAGCGCCTGATGAGACTTTGGATTTTTTTGCCACTGCCAGCGCCGCAGAAGGACAAATGGATCTGGCATGGACCTCAGCCGGTGACGACGGTATTGTGGGCAATCTCACGGGCAATTACCGGATTCAGTATTCCACTGACCCTACAACTCCCTGGAGCACAAGCACCACGCCTGCCGGGGCTTACACCATTATGATTGCCACGGCCAATCAGGCGCCTTTGTCAAATCAAGCTTATTCTATTTTTGGGTTGGACGGCAAAACCATATACCATGTTCGTCTCTGGACGCAGGACGAGAGCGGTCTCTGGTCCACCTGGTCCAATGGCACAGCCGCTTTGGTCAATGGCACGGAACCTTCAGCCACAGCAGACCTCACAGCTGTGCAAAGCGCCACCCCGGGTCAAATTGATCTGACCTGGAGCTCAGCCGGTGATGACGGGGCTGTGGGCAATTTCACAGGCAGCTATCGCATTCAATATGCCACAAATCCTGCTGTTACCTGGAGCACAGGCACCACACCGGCGGGCGCTTATACTGTGATGATTGCCACATCCAACCAAACACCGGGATCTGCTCAAAACCACTTTATCGGCGGATTAATGGAAGCCACCACTTATTACTTCCGCTTATGGTCGCAGGATGATGTGAATTTATGGTCTGTGATTTCCAATTCCACATCCGCTCTGCCCCAGCCGATTCCGCCCGGCATCACAACAGATTTGACTGCTGTGCCCGGTTCAGTTGTCGGGGCCATTGATTTATCATGGAGCTCTGCCGGTGATGACGGGGCTGCGGGAAATCTCACAGGCAATTACCGCATTCAGTATTCCACTGAATCCGCCACTTCCTGGAGCACCACTGTGACGCCGCCGGCTGCTTTTACTGTCACGATTCCCGCCACTAATGAGACACCGGGTGATGCTCAGTATTACCAGCAAACAGGCTTGACCCCCGGCGCCACTTATTATTTTGTGATCTGGACACAGGATGATTTGAATCTTTGGTCTGTGATTTCACCCATGACAAATGCCATAGCCGCGATCGGCACTGTGCCCGGAGCAGTCACGAATTTGGCAGCGGCTCTGCCCAATGGGGACGGACAGCTGATTCTCACCTGGACTTCACCGGCCAACATCACAGCCGGCACAAATCCGGGCTATGACATTCGCTGGTCTTTCTCCCCTATTGTCACGGAATTTGATTTTGCCGGCGCCACACCCCTCACAGGCGAACCCACGCCCACTGGTCCCGGCAACCCGGAAAATATGTTTGTCTCAAATGCGCCGCCGGATCAAACCGTTTATTTTGCCATCAAAGG
>JANQER010000300.1 GCA_028278255.1 Elusimicrobiota bacterium
CCCACATTCACGTGGGGCTTTTTTCTCTCAAATTTCGGTTTTGCCATTTTGCTTCCTCCTGATTGGTATATATATGCGTGATGCGTATCTCGTGAAACGTGAAGCGTAAAAGAATTTTGATTAAACCTATTTGATACCCTTCACTTTCTTCCCTGAACGTTTCTCGTGTCCCGCTTCACGATTCACGTTCTTTTTATTTA
This sequence comes from Elusimicrobiota bacterium, assembly GCA_028278255.1. GTDB lineage: Bacteria > Elusimicrobiota > Elusimicrobia > FEN-1173 > FEN-1173 > JANQER01. Next base: position 201 of record JANQER010000300.1, read on the forward strand.
GCTGCTCCCGCTGAATTTTTTTGCACAATTTCTTCTGACACGTTCCTGGGTACTTCTTCATAATGGCTGGGCTCCATTGAGTAGTTGGCCCGGCCCTGAGAAAGCGATCTAAGTGTTGTGGCGTATCCAAACATTTCTGCCAGAGGGATATGCCCTTTAATAACGGTGACAGCGCCTTTGGTTTCCTGGCTTTCTATTTTCCCACGACGACGCATAAGATCTCCCATGACATCGCCTACATAGTCTTTAGGAGATGTGACATCTATACGCATAATGGGTTCAAGCAGTATAGGTTTGGCTCTGCGAGAGCCGTCTTTGAGAGCAAGTGAAGCAGCAATTTTAAATGCGATTTCTGATGAGTCCACCTCATGAAAGCTGCCGTCAAAGAGTGTGGCGCGAAAGTCCACCATAGGGTAACCAGCAAGCACGCCTGAGTCCATGGATTCACGAAGGCCTTTTTCTACCGCAGGGATGTATTCGCGTGGAATGCGGCCACCTTTGATTTTGTCAACAAATTCGAATCCTTTTTTGCCATCTTCCAAAGGCTCTAGTTCCAGCCAGACGTGGCCGTAGTTCCCGCGGCCACCTGTTTGTTTGATGTATTTACCTTCGGATTCGACTTTGTTGCGAATGGTTTCGCGGTAAGCCACTTGAGGTTTCCCAACATTGGCTTGCACCTTGAATTCGCGTTTCATACGGTCGACAAGTATATCTAAATGAAGCTCACCCATACCAGCAATAATGGTTTGGTTGATTTCTGGGTCTGTGCGGACTTGAAATGTGGGATCCTCTTCGGCCAAGCGACCTAAAGCCACGCCTAATTTTTCTTCATCAGTTTTAGATTTTGGTTCTATGGCCACCGATATCACCGGTTCTGGAAATTTCATACTTTCAAGAATGATAGGGTCATCTTCTTCGCATAGCGTCTCACCGGTAGAGACTTGTTTGAGTCCAACACCAGCAGCTATGTCACCGGCATAGAGTTCTTTGACTTCTTCCCTTTTATCCGCGTGCATACGGAGGATGCGCCCCAATCTTTCCCGAGTGGCACGGTTGGCATTATACACATATGTGCCTGATTCTAGTTTCCCTGAGTATATTCTGAAAAACGTAAGCTTACCCACATGCGGATCAGCCTGAATTTTGAATGCGAGCGCTGAAAAAGGCGCTTGATCGCTGGCTTCTCTTACGAGCTCATTTTCTGTTCGTGGTTCAAATCCCTTTGTCGCAGGGACATCCAACGGCGAAGGCAGGTAGTCACAAACAGCATCAAGCATGGGCTGCACCCCTTTATTCTTAAAAGCAGTGCCGCACATCATGGGGTAGAATTTGCCAGATATTGTGGCTTTACGCATTGTTTTCTTAATGTCCGCTTTTGTGATTTCTTGTCCCTCTAGAAATTTGTGTGCAAAATCATCATCGTGATCTGCCAAAGCTTCGATCATTTTTTCCCTATATTCTTTTGCTTTGTCTTTGAGGTCTTCAGGGATTTCTTTGACTTCAAATTTGGCGCCCAGCTCTTCCCCCAGCCAGATTTTGGCATTCATTTCTACAAGATCAACAATGCCTGCGAAGGTGCTTTCAAATCCTATGGGAAGCTGTATAGGAACGCCCTTGACCCCAAGTTTTTGTTCCACCGACTTAACGCATTCGTAATAGTCAGCCCCAATTTTGTCCATTTTGTTAGCAAATATCATGCGCGGAACATGGTATTGATCTGCCAAACGCCAGTTGGTTTCGGACTGAGGCTCAACCCCTTGTGAGCCATCCAACAAAACCACTGCCCCATCAAGCACACGTAAACTGCGGTTGACTTCAGCTGTAAAGTCTATGTGTCCCGGGGTGTCAATGATGTTGATTTGACAATCATTCCATCGACAGTAAGTGGCAGCAGACGTGATGGTTATTCCTCGTTCGCGCTCTTGCGCCATCCAGTCCATTGTGGTGTTGCCATCATGGACCTCTCCAATTTTATGGATACGACCTGCATAAAACAGAACACGTTCTGTTGTGGTGGTTTTTCCAGCGTCAATGTGCGCTGTGATGCCGATATTTCTGACTTTATTTAATGAATGTTCTCTTGGCATTTTTTCCTCTTAAATCCTTTTTTGTCTTCGGTTCTTGCCGTTAGGCATGATCCCTGCTTGTAGGAAGGGACCTATGGTCTTTTGTCTTGCCTTACCATCTGTAATGCGCAAAAGCTTGGTTGGCTTCTGCCATTTTGTGCGTGTCTTCGCGTTTTTTCATGGCAGCGCCTTCTTTTTTACTGGCAGCTATGATTTCTTCCGCTAATCTCTCACGCATAGGTTTGCCTGTCTTGGCACGCGCCACCTGCAAAATCCACTTAATGGCTATTGTGGCGCCTCTCTCTGGTCGAACTTCCATGGGCACTTGGTATGTGGCCCCGCCAACCCGCCGAGGACGAACTTCTAAAAGTGGTCTGGCATTCTCAAGAGCGCGGTTGAATACGGCCAGTGCGTCTTCATTGGTCTTTTTCTGGACCATGTCAAATGCCTTGTATATGACTTTTTCTGCTGTGCTTTTTTTGCCTTGAAAATTGATACGCCCGATAAATCGTGACACAAGTATTGATCCGTATTTATAATCAGGATCTGGCATTCCACGTCGCTCTCTGGGTTTAAGTTCTTTCCTTGGCACTTTTTTCTCCTGTTTTTGGTCTTCGGTTCTTGCCGTTAGGCATGATCCCTGCTTGTAGGAAGGGACCTATGGTCTATTATTAATCTTTCTTCTTTGGCCTCTTGGCGCCATACTTGGAGCGCCCTTGCTTTCTGTCTGCCACACCAGTGGCATCCAACAACCCACGCACTATGTGATATCTGACGCCAGGTAAGTCTTTCACACGCCCCCCTCTCACAAGGACGATTGAGTGCTCTTGCAAATTGTGCCCCACACCAGGAATGTATGCTGAGACCTCCATGCCTGTTGACAACTTGACACGCGCCACCTTGCGCAATGCTGAATTCGGTTTTTTGGGCGTTGTGGTGTACACTCGTGTGCAGACACCTCGTCTTTGCGGACAGGAATTGAGCGCCGGCGCTTTGGTTTTGAGATGCGCTTTTTGTCGGCCTTGATTGATGAGCTGGTTCGTTGTTGTCATTTTTTTATCCTTGGCTTTCCTTTTCGTTAACGTCTCTGGCCTTCATCCAGCGTTTTCGGTCATAGAACCCTGTGCCAGTAGGGATGAGATGTCCAATAATAACGTTTTCTTTAAGTCCTCTCAAGTGATCCACTTGCCCTGTGGAAGCAGCATCCGTAAGAACACGTGTTGTTTCTTGGAATGATGCCGCTGATATAAATGATTCAGAAGACAATGATGCTTTTGTGATGCCCAAAAGAACAGGCTGGGCCTCTGCTGGTTCTTTCTTGCTTGCAATTGATTGTTTGTTGATTTTGTTGAATCGAGATTTGTTGACTATTTCTCCGGCCAGGAATTCTGTATCCCCAGACTTGGTAATGAGCACATTTGACAGCATTTGACGAACAATGATTTCTATATGCTTGTCGTTCATGCCCACACCTTGAAGCCGGTACACTTCCTGGATTTCGTTAACAAGAAATTCCTGCACTTCCTTGGCCCCTCTAACCTTAAGAATGTCATGCGGATTGACGGCCCCATCTGTGAGTGGTTCGCCTACACCAACACGATCTCCTTCATACACCACAAGGTGTTTGCCCTGCGGGATGGTGTAGTCACGGGCAAGCGCAGTTTCTTCGTTTGTGACAGTGACTTTCATGGTGCCGCGCTGCGTCATGCCAAGCTTAACTGTGCCGTCAATTTCTGAGATGACTGCTGAGTTGCGCGGCTTGCGCGCTTCAAAAAGTTCTGCCACGCGCGGCAGTCCGCCTGTGATGTCTTTTGTTTTTGAGACTTCCTGCGGTATTTTGGCCAGAACATCGCCCGGTTCCACTTTGTCTCCATCTTGAACAACTATGTTTGTGTCCACGGGAAGTGGATAGCTGGCCTCTTTTTTGCCGCCTTTCATAATGGTGATTTGGGGATGCAATTGCTCTGCGCGGTGCTCAATAATAACGCGTTCAATGAGTCCTGTGATGCGGTTTTTTTCTTCATGCATGGTAATACCTTCTATCACATCATGATGTTTTGAGGACCCCTCAAATTCTGTGATAATTGGCAATGAGTAAGGATCCCATTCAGCCAATACTTCATTGGATTCCACACGTTTGCCGTCAGTCACCCTGATACGCGCACCATAAGGGATGTCGTAATGTTCCCTCTCTTGCCCGCCTGTTTCTCTTATAGAAATGACGCCATTGCGCGAGATAGAGATAAGCTGTTTGTCCCTGTTTCGAATGGTTTTGAGATTGATGAATTTGATTGTGCCGCCTTTTTGTGTGACCACTTGTGACCTGTTGATGACACGGCTGGCTGTGCCGCCCACGTGGAATGTTCTGAGTGTGAGCTGTGTGCCAGGCTCACCAATGGATTGTGCGGCAATCACACCCACCGCCTCGCCCATTTCCACAAGACGACCGTTTGCTAAATTAAGCCCATAACATTTGGCGCAAATGCCGTGTTCAGCTTCACAAGTGAGCACTGAACGTATGCGCATCCGGTCAATACCTGCTGCCACAATTTCTTTGGCTTTTTTAGAGGTAATCATTTCGCCGGCTTTGACAAGTTTTTCGTCAGTGAGCGGATTGACCACATTATCCAATGGGAAGCGCCCGACAAGACGTTCTTCCAGAGGTTCAATGATGTCCTCTCCTGATCGAATAGTACCAATGCGAATTCCATTGATTGTGCCGCAGTCATCTTCAGTCACAACAATGTCATGCGCAACATCAACCAAGCGGCGCGTGAGATAACCAGCATCAGCGGTTTTAAGCGCTGTATCGGCCAAACCTTTTCGTCCGCCATGTGTTGATATAAAGTACTCTAGAATGGTGAGGCCTTCTCTAAAATTAGAGATGACCGGTGATTCAATAATTTCTCCGACAGCTCCGGTTATTTTCTTTTGTGGTTTTTGCATGAGCCCGCGCATTCCTGCCAATTGGCGGATCTGCTGGCGGCTGCCTCTCGCGCCTGAATCTGCCATCATATAGATAGAATTGAACTTCTGGTCTTTGACATTATATGGCGCAATTTCAGTTTTTTTCATTTCATCAAACATGACATCTGAAATTTGGTCCGTGACATGCGTCCATAAGTCAATGATCTTGTTGTATCGCTCAGAATCAGTGATGACGCCGGCTTTTGATTGGCGCTCTATGTCTTTGATTTCGGCACGTGCTTTTTTAACCATGCTTTCTTTTATTTTGGGGATATGCATGTCTGAAACGGAAATAGAAAGTCCTGCCTCAGTGGCGTACCGGTAACCAAGCTTTTTAATATCATCCAGCAACATGACTGTTTGGTATGTGCCTAATTCACGGTAACATCGGTCTATGAGTGAGACAACCTCTTTCTTAGAAAAAACCGTATTGAGAAAACCCAGTTCATTCGGAATTATTTCATTAAATATGACACGCCCCACCGTCGTATAGTTTTTCCATTTTTGCACATTGGTTTGTTCGTTTTTGTCCAAATCTGGTTCTTGGAGTTTATTTATACCACGCACTTTTATCCGAGCATGTATATCAATCTCTTTGTTTTGGTACACTGAAATAACTTCCTGCGCGGTTCCAAATATTTTTCCTTCGCCCAATACGCCTGTTTTTTCTTTGGTGAGGTAAGCGCAGCCTAAAACCATGTCCTGCGAAGGCACTGCGACAGGCCGTCCTGAAGCAGGTGAGAGTATGTTGTTTGTGGCCATCATGAGCAGCCGAGCCTCAAGCTGGGCTTCCATTGAGAGCGGGATATGGACCGCCATTTGGTCACCATCAAAATCCGCGTTAAATGCAGCACATGTGAGCGGGTGCAATTGTATGGCTTTTCCTTCTATTAATACTGGCTGGAAAGCCTGTATCCCTAAGCGATGCAATGTGGGCGCACGGTTGAGCATGATGGGATGGTTCCGTGTGACTTGGTCTAAGATGTCCCACACTTCTGGTTTAACACGCTCTAACATGCGCTTGGCGGCCCGAAGTGTCACATTTTCTTTTTTCATGAGCTCATGAATGATAAAAGGTTTAAACAGCTCAAGAGCCATTTCTTTAGGGAGTCCGCATTGGTGAAGCTTGAGATTCGGACCCACCACTATCACTGACCGGCCTGAATAGTCAACACGTTTTCCTAGAAGATTTTGCCTGAACCGACCTTGCTTCCCTTTAAGAATATCTGAAAGAGATTTGAGTGGACGGTTCCCAGCACCAACAACCACTTTCCCATGCACCCCATTTTCCAGCAAAGCATCTACAGCTTCCTGGAGAAGTCTTTTTTCATTATGGACCATGACTTCAGGTGCACGCAACGATTCTATATGTTTGAGCCGGTTATTCCTATTAATGATGCGCCTGTACAAATCATTGAGATCTGAAGTGGCAAACCGGCCTCCTTCAAGAGGAACCAATGGCCGCAAATCAGGCGGGATAACAGGCAACACTGTCATGATCATATTTTCTGGTCTTGTCCCACTTTTGGCAAATCCATCAAGTATGCGGAGCCGCTTAATAAGGCGTGTGCGCTCAGCATCTGAATCTGTTTCCTTGAGACGGGCTCTAACTTGCTCTATTTCTTTTTGAATATCTATTTCTTGAAGGAGCTGATGGATAGCGCCAGCACCTATTCCTACTTTGATCCTACCTTTGGATTCTTCTCGGGCTTTTTGGCATTCCTCATCCGTGAGCAGTTGACGCATTTTGTATAAAATTTTTCCATCCGGGTCTTTGCAATCCTCTATCACAATGTGTCGAGCATAGTACACCACTTTTTCAATTTCTGACAGCTTAAGATTCAACAATGTCCCAATTCGAGAAGGCGCTTTACGAAGGAACCAGACGTGTGCCACAGGAACAGCTAGATCAAGATGCCCCATGCGTTCCCGGCGGACCTTGGACTCAGTCACCTCAACGCCGCATCGGTCACAGACCACGCCTTTATATTTAATATACTTGTATTTACCACAATTACATTCCCAATCGCGCACAGGGCCAAATATTCGCTCACAAAACAACCCGTCACGCTCTGGTTTAAATGTGCGGTAATTAATTGTTTCTGGCTTTCTGACCTCACCAAAACTCCATGTGCGGATTTGGTCTGGATTGGCAATGGTAAGTTTAATTGAATTAAATATGTTAAAGTTTATCCCTGCAGAGGGCGCTTTTTTCATTGATGATTCTTTTTTGTTTCGTTCAGCAAACATGATTGGCATATCTGCGCTCCCTTATTCTTTTGCCACGGCTTCTTTTTCTTTGGCCGCGCTTTTTTTGGTTGCTCCTGATTTTGTCTCATCTTCTCTAAGCAGCTCTACATTCATTCCCAGTGACTGCAATTCACGCACAAGCACACGAAATGATTCAGGGACTCCTGGCTCTGACGCTAATTCTCCACGTATAATGGCTTCATACATTTTCGTACGTCCTTGCACATCATCAGATTTAACCGTCAGGAATTCCTGCAGCGTATGTGAGGCGCCATAGCCTTCAATGGCCCATACTTCCATCTCTCCAAAACGCTGACCACCAAATTGAGCTTTTCCGCCAAGCGGCTGACGCGTAATAAGTGAGTACGGGCCAGTGGACCGGGCGTGTATTTTGTCTTCCACCAAATGAGCCAGCTTAAGCATATACATATATCCAATAGTGACCTTGTTGGCAAATGGCTCACCAGTTCTGCCATCATATAATTGGATGCGACAATCATCTGTAGGGAGAAAATGCTCCGGATATCCTTTGTCTTTGAGTTTTTGCTTGGCCTGCCGCACCATGGCGTGAATTTGTTCTTCTTTTGCTCCGTCAAAAACAGGTGTCACCATAGGCGTGTCCAACACATGTCCTGCCCAGCCAAGCATTGTTTCCAAAAGTTGTCCCACATTCATTCGGGAAGGAACGCCAAGAGGGGATAAAACCACGTCTATAGGAGTTCCATCCGGCATATATGGCATGTCTTCTGGCGGCAATATCTTAGCAACAACACCCTTGTTTCCATGTCGACCAGCCAACTTGTCTCCGACCTGGGCCTTTCGTTTTGAAGCAATAAATATCTTAACCACTCGATTCACTGTCACAGGGAGCTCATCACCTACTTTTAGACTTTCTTTCTCCCGCGCAATTTGTTTTTTGGCTTCCTGTTCCAACTGATCTGAATAGGCTTTATATTCTTCCTTCATATGCGTAGCCTGCGTTTTATTCAGATCACCTGCTTTAAGTTTGTCATCTACAAGAGAGTAACGTTCCTTGCGGTCAGATCTAATTTCTTCAATCATAGCATCCAGTTTGGCTTCCAAATCGCGCATACGTCGGTTTTCATCTTTTCGTGAAAGCTTTTCTTTCCTGACAAATATTTTTGTGGCCAACACCTTGCCTGTGACACCTGGGGGCACACGCAAGGAAGCATCCATCACATCTTCAGCTTTTTTCCCGAATATCACTTTAAGCAACCTTTCTTCTGGCGTGGTCTGCTGCTCGCCTTTAGGCGCCACTTTGCCGACCAGGATATCCCCTGGAACCACATCAGCCCCAGGACGGATAACACCACTTTCATCTAGATTGGTGAGTGAATCAGCGCCCACGTTTGGAATATCCCTAGTGATTTCCTCACTTCCCATTTTTGTGTCACGCGCCTCCACTTGAAATTCTGATATATGGATTGACGTAAAAACATCATCACGCACCAAACGTTCTGACAGAAGTATAGCGTCTTCAAAATTGTAACCTTCCCATGGCATGAAAGCCACAAGCAAATTTCGTCCAAGAGCTAAGTCTCCATGCTGTGTACAAGGGCCATCCGCTATAACATCCCCTTTTTTGAGTTTTTGCCCGGTGGTCACGCAAGGCACCTGGTTGATACAGGTATCCTGATTTGAGCGGGAATATTTTCTGAGTTTATACAGATCCACACCTGGCTTCCCATCTTCGCTCCACACAGCAATCTGGTTTCCAGAAGAATTAATAACAGTTCCACCGCGCTTGGCCACTTCGATAGCACCGGAATCTCTGGCCACACGATGCTCAATTCCAGTCCCCACATATGGTCTGGCTGGGAACAAAAGTGGAACAGATTGACGCTGCATGTTTGACCCCATGAGGGCACGGTTGGCATCATCGTGCTCCAAAAAAGGAATAAGCGCTGCAGAAATTGACACAACCTGAACAGGGGATATATCCATATAGTCAATTTCCTCGGGAGATTTCAATGGAAAATCTCCTCGATAGCGGCATGCAATAAGATCGCTCGTAAATTTATTATTTTTGTCCACAGGCGCATTGGCTTGTGCAATCACATGACTATCTTCTTTGTCAGCTGTTAAGTATTCAATATGATCAGTCACACGACCTTTTTCCACTTTTCTATATGGGGATTCTATAAGTCCATACTGATTAATGCGCGCATAACAAGCCAACGATGTAATGAGTCCAATATTGGGCCCTTCTGGTGTTTCAATAGGACAAAGTCTTCCGTAGTGGGTATGGTGCACATCGCGGACCTCAAACCCTGCCCGCTTACGATGCAATCCACCCGGGCCTAAAGCTGATAAACGTCGTTTATGCGTCATCTCAGACAATGGATTTGTTTGATCCATGAATTGAGACAATTGGCTGGATCCAAAAAATCGCCTGACAGCTGCCACAATAGCTGAGGCATTCACTATGGTCCGCGGTGTCAGCTGCACATTTTCTTGTATATTCATACGTTCGCGCACCAATCGCGCCATCTGCGCCAGGCTCGCCCGGATCTGATTTTCTAACAATTCTCCAACGGAACGTATTCGTCGATTTCCCAGGTGATCAATATCATCTATTTCAATCTTATGGCTGGTATTGTTGTACACAAAAGCATGATGTTCATTGTTCAACATAATGACATACTGCATTGTCGCAATAATGTCTTCACGTGTTAAATTCCGTCGTCTGTCATTAGGCACTTCAAAATCAAATTCTTTTCGGGATGCCAAAAATTCTAAAAATGGCTTTAACTTGCGATTGATTTTAAACCGACCTACTTTTGTGAGATCATATTTACGAATTGATTTAAAAAGCATGTTGTCAAAATAGGATTCAGCTTGCTCAGGCACAATAAATTCCTGAGCACGGATAACACGGTATATGGAATTAATAGCTTCCTTTCGTGTGCGAATAGCGTCTTTCAACAAAGTATTACGAATGGCCACATCATTTACTTGTGGATCCATTTTGAGCACGTCAACTGATTTGACTTTTCTGTCTTGAAAACGCAGCAAAACTTCACGCGTAATTTCTTTATTGGCTTCTAAAACAACTTCACCGGAACTGGTATCCACAACATCTTTAGCGACAATCTTACCAACGATATTTTCAGGCTTGCCTTGTAAAATATCAAACGTTTCTATATCATAAAAAAGAGAAAGAATATCTGAATCACTCTCAATACCAATAGCACGAAGCAAGGTTGTTGCAGGGATTTTTCGTTTTTTGTCAATTCTCACAAATAAAGCATTATTCAAATCGAATTCAAACTCGACCCAGGCACCACGATACGGAATAATCCTGGCAAAATATAGCTTTTTTCCATATGATGAAATCTTTTTTTCCTCATCCTCTTCGAAAATAACGCCAGGAGAACGGTGCAATTGGCTCACCACAACTCTTTCAACACCATTAATAACAAAAGTAGCGTGTGGTGTCATAAGAGGCAAATCGCAAAGATAGACCTCCTGCTCAGTCAGCACCTTAGGTTTCCCGCCAGGCTGCTTCTGAACCAACCGCAACCATGCGCGCAATTGCGAACTATAGGTGCCGTCTTTGCTCAAAGCTTCTTCAACGGTATACCGAGGCTCTCCCAATGTATAGTGCATAAATTCCAACTGCAATGTCTCGTCAGCACTTGTTATAGGAAATACATCCAGAAACGCTGTCTGCAATCCATGCAACTTTCTGTCAGCAGGAGACACGTCCTTTTGCAGAAATTCTTCATAAGAACGCACTTGCATTTCAAGAAGCTGTGGGAGCTCTATGATTGGGTCTATCCGAGCGAAAGTTGTTTTTTTCATTTATTTTATTCTCCATTTGATGAGGCGATCAAATAACCAACTATCACCTCTGAGAAAAGGGATTGTATATAATGTCCTCTTTATAAAAAAAATTACTTAATTTCTACAGTAGCACCTGTCTCTTCGAGTTTCTTCTTCATTTCCTCGGCTTGTTCTTTGGAAACACCTTCCTTGATAGGCTTCGGTGAACCTTCAACAAGATCCTTCGCTTCCTTTAAACCAAGCCCGGTGACTTCTCTCACAACTTTAATCACTTGTATCTTTTTGTCGCCCACTCCCATTAAAACGACGTCAAAAGCTGTTTTTTCTTCCGTCGCAGCCCCTCCTGCGGCAGGCGCTCCAGCAACTGCTCCAACCACTGCTGCAGGTGCTGCGCTGACACCATATTTATCTTCAATTCCCTTAACAAGCTTATGAACATCCAATACCGTCCAACCATCTATAGATTCTAACACATCATCTGCTGTGCACTTTGACATTATATTCCTCCTACTAAATTGTTTAACCACAGAGCACACAGAGATCAAATAAATTATCAGAAAAAACAAAGTGTCTTATTTGTTGTTTTTACAAAAACTTACTCTGTGTCCTCTGCGCCCTCTGTGGTTAAATCTTCTTAATTTGTTTTTTGTTCTTCCTTTCTTTTTGCCACTTGATCTAAAACATTAGCCAAATAACGCATTGGCGCGCTCAAAACACCTGCAAAACGTGTCACCGGTCCTTGAAAATTTGCCAACAACTGAGACAGCAAGATAGGTTTTGGCGGAAGATCCGCCATGGCTTTTATATCTGCTGAATTGAGTATTTTTTCATCTATATACCCTGCTCTGATTTTTAAATTCTCATGCTCCTTTTGAAAATCAACAAGTATTTTTAAACTAGCGACAGTATCACCTTTTTGTATAACCAAAGCAGATTGATTCTTAAAATACTGACCAAAATCATTAATCCCTTTGTTTTTTAATGCAATCTGCGTCAAAGTGTTTTTGACTATACGGCACTTACTTTTTAATGGCCTCAGCTTATTACGTAACTCATTTAATTCAGGTGTTTTGACCTTGTCATAACTCGCAACGACCAATCCCTGACTATTCTCTAAATCTTTTTCAAGGTCACTGATTTCTTTTTCTCTTTGCTTACGAAATGTAGTCATTTAAATTGTCTCTTTTGAAAAATTCACTGCCCAAAATCTCATCATCAGTAAATAGCATTTTAACAGGTGTGGTTAATACTACTGTATGCTGTATTTTAGATAGGCATTATAATACTCTTTCTGTGTATACTAGGTATATCGATAATTATTACTGCCCTTCTAACACTACATACTGTTATTAAAAATAAACCCGGCAGCGACCTACTCTCCCAGACCCTTGCGAGTCAAGTACCATGGGCCCTAGTGAGCTTAACGGCCGTGTTCGGAATGGAAACGGGTGTGACCTCACCGGTAAAGCCACCGAGAAATCGGTTTTTACTGCGACGTAAAAATATCTTTAACAAACGAATAGGAAAGTCAAAACGCTAAAGCCTAGATTCAATGATACGGCTAAGCCTCACGGCCAATTCGCACTGGTTAGCTTCACGTGTTACCACGCTTCCACATCCAGCCGATCAAACTCGTAGTCTACGAGCGGCCTTAAGGTCCCCTAAAGGGGACGGGACTTCTTATCTTGGGGTGGGCTTCACGCTTAGATGCGTTCAGCGTTTATCCACTCCGCGCTATAGTTATCCGGCCATGACCCTGGCGGGTCAACCGGTACGCCAGAGGCGCGTTCATCTCGGTCCTCTCGTACTAAAGACGACTCACCCTCAAAAGTCCTACGCCCACGGTAGATAGAGACCGTACTGTCTCACGACGTACTGAACCCAGCTCACGTACCGCTTTAATTGGCGAACAGCCAAACCCTTCCCACCGACTCCAGCGGGAGGATGCGATGAGCCGACATCGAGGTGCCAAACCAGATCGTCGATATGGGCTCTTGGATCTGATACACATTGGTCCAAACTTTCGTTTGGTGTAGACTATATCATCTTCCGTCGTTATTATGACGGCGCCTGGCGTATTATAGCGAACTTAATTTTCATTACTCTCATCTTGTAATGGTGTTAGCTATCGCACTGGACAGGGTTCTAGAATACGCTAGATCCCATCTCACTGTAATAAATCACAGAGTGCAGTCGTTACGGGGCCATGCAAAATACGCATAGCTTCCCACGGTATTGCCCTTCTTGACCGGTACAAATTTTGTTTATACACACGTACCCATAGTACGTTTTTTTTAAAAAGATCGAAGATATCGGGTTTCACCGTTATAAGCCTGGTTTTTTATCCTATACAATTACTCATATAGGGGCCTAGGTTTTGGTTAAGCCTGTTATCCCCGGGGTAGCTTTTATCCGTTGAGCGATGGCAATTCCACATTCAACCACCGGATCACTAGTTCCTGGTTTCCCATCTGCTCGGCTTGTAGGCCTTGCAGTTAAGCTCACTTCTACACTTGCATTCGACAGGCGATTTCTATACGCCTTGAGTGAACCTTTGAACGCCTCCGTTACTCTTTGGGAGGCAACCGCCCCAGTTAAACTGCCTGCCTGCTACTGTTCCCAGTCTCGATTCAGAGATCTGGGTTAGCGCCTCAGAATCGAAAAGGTGGTATTTCAAGGTTGGCTCCATCCCTGCCAAAACAGAGACTTCAAAGCCTCCCACCTATCCTACGTATCCAATCCCAAAACGCAATAACAAGTTACAGTAAAGCTCCACGGGGTCTTTTCGTCTAACCGCGGGTAATCCGCGTCTTCACGGATACCACAATTTCGCCGAGCCTCTCGCCAAGACAGCGCTCTCTTTGTTATGCCATTCGTGCAGGTCGGAACTTACCCGACAAGGAATTTCGCTACCTTAGGACCGTTATAGTTACGGCCGCCGTTTACCGGGGCTTAAGTTCAGTGCTTTGCCTTGCGGCTAACACCT
>JANQER010000325.1 GCA_028278255.1 Elusimicrobiota bacterium
CAAAAAAAAGCTCGAAGGCCTTTTGGGATACAAACACACCTGGGCCAAAGCCATAGGCATCTCAGTGTTCATCCTCATGGTCTTTCTCTGTTTCATTCCTATCACGTACAGGCTCGAATCCCCTGTCATTCTCCGCACGGATGACGTGGCGTACCTCACTGCCCCGTTTGACGGACACATAGAAGAAGTCAAAGTCCGCATCAGCGACAAAGTTGACAAAAACGCAGACCTCCTCTTATTGGACCAAAAAGATCTCCTGCTTGAAGAAGCCGGACTCATGGCGGAAAAAAACCGGTACAAACGCGAATCAGAAAAAGCCCGTGCCGCCAATGCCCTGGCAGACATGCGCATATCAGACGCGCTTTACGAACAATCCGCAGCGCGACTGGAACTGGTGCGGTACAAACTCAGCCAATCCGTGATCAAATCTCCTTACAACGGCGTGGTGGTAGAGGGGGACCTCATGGAACGCGTTGGCTCGCCGGTCAAACAAGGCGATGTCCTCTTCAAAATCGGCCGCATAGACAAAATGTACGCGGAACTTGAAGTCCGCGAATCCGAAATACACAACGTCACAGACACCTTGGACGGACAAATCGCCCTGGCCAGCCGCCCGCAAGACACCTATGACATCAAAGTCATGCGCATCGAACCCGCGGCAGTGGCCAAAGAAAAAGGCAATGTCTTTTTGGTGCACTGCCAACTCACGGGAGAAGCGCCTGACTGGTGGAAACCCGGCATGACCGGCATCTCCAAACTCAATGCCGGCAAACGCACGCTGCTCTGGATCTTAACGCATCGCACCATGGACTTTTTACGCCTCAAATTATGGTGGTAAAAACAATATATAGAACCACGGATGAACACGGATTCACACGGTTAAAAACAAATAAATGAACCACAGAGAAAAGATTTGATAAGGAAAAAACACGCGCTTTGCGCCCGGCTTAAATTGACGGGTTTGTAGTCTGCCGATTCATCGGCGCTTTTAAGTTGTTGATCGTCATTTTAAACTGGACGAATGCTCAAGTTTTTATACCGTGTCTGTATGGTTGTTAGCACAAAATTTTTTATTTTTAACCGTGTTTATCCGTGTTCATCCGTGGTTATCTGGTTAAGAGGTTTTTATGGAAGAAAAAACATTTCACGAATCCTGGTATCGAATTGCCAACCAGCGCATCTGCCTGCGCCCGAGTGTCCGGGTGCAGCGCCAAATGTTCCGCGGGTCCAAATGGTACGTCCTGCGAGATCCCTTCAGCAACCAATTCTACCGCCTCCGGCCCCGCACGTACCAATTTGTCTCCCGGCTCAATGCCAGCCGCACACTTGAAGAAGTGTGGAAAGAAGACATGTCCCGTGACCCGGAAAACGCTCCCGGCCAAGGCGACATTATAGAACTCCTGGCCCAGCTCTACCATGCCAACCTCTTGCACTACAACCTGGCCGCCAACAGCGTCAAACTCTTTGAACGCTACAAAAAGAAAAAACAGCGCATCATCAAAGCCAACCTCATGAACATCATGTTCTTCCGCATCCCGCTTTTTGACCCGGACGAATTTCTCAAACGCCTCATGCCCTTTATCCGGTTTCTCCTCAACCCGTACGGCGCAGCAGCCTGGGTCCTCATGCTCCTCCTCGGCCTCAAAGTGGCCATAGACAACTTTGCACAGCTCCAGGTACAAAGCCAAGGCATACTTTCTCCTTCCAACCTCTTTCTCCTATACGTGGGCTTGGTCATCATCAAAACCATTCATGAATTCGGCCATGCCTTTGTGGTCAGACGGTTTGACGGCGAAGTCCACACCATGGGCGTCATGTTCCTCATCTTCAACCCGCTGCCGTACATGGACGCCAGCGCTGCCTGGTCATTCCGCAACAAATGGAAACGCGTCCTGGTCGGCTCAGCCGGCATGATCTTTGAACTCTTTGTCGCGGCCTGTGCCATCATCATCTGGGCCTTCACAGGCCCTGGCATCATCCACTCTCTGGCGTACAACATGGTCTTTATCGCTTCTGTCTCCACCATACTATTCAACATCAACCCGCTGCTCCGATTTGACGGATACTACATCTTGTCTGATTTGCTGGACATGCCCAACCTGCACCAACAAGCATCCCAGCACCTCAAATACCTGGTGGAACACTATGCCTTTGGCCTCAAAAACCTAGAAACACCGGCCACCAACAAACGCGAAGCGTACATCCTCACCACATTCGGCATCCTCAGCGGCATCTACAGAATATTCGTCTTTTCAGCCATTCTATTATTCGTGGCAGACAGATTCCTCTTGGCCGGCATCATCATGGCGCTCATCTGCGCAGTGGCCTGGGTCATCACCCCTATTGTCAAACTCATTCAATACCTCGCAGCCAGCCCGCGGCTGTACCGCAAACGTGTACGCGCAGTCACAGTCTGTGCCTCCACTTTTGCTGTTATATTTGGATTTCTCTACTACTGTCCGTTTCCCTACAACTTCAAAGCCCCTGGCGTGCTCAAATCCGTTGACTACATGGTGGCAGTGAACAAAACAAGCGGCAAAGTCATTCAAATCATCACCCCCTCAGGCACCCAAGTCCAGCCGGGCGACCCGCTCCTCAAAATGGAAAACCCGGAACTCGGCCTCAAAATCCGTGAAAACCAAGCCGGCCTGGACGAAGCCCGTGCATTGCACAAAAAAGCCATGCAAGAACAACAAGCTGACCTCAAACCTCTGGCCAGCCGCATAGAATTCTTCAACAAACGCCTCAAACGGCTCTATTATGAACAAGACCAGCTTGTGCTCCGCTCAGACATCCAAGGCATCTGGATCTCGCCCAACGTCAAAGACTTTGTCGGCATGTGGATCCCGCGCGGCACACCTGTTGGACAGCTCGTCAATGAAAACAACTACTACTTTGACTCAGTGGTCGCGCAGGCAGACGTCTCCCAACTCTTTTCGCATGGCATCAGAGGCACGCAAGTCAAGCTGCACGGCCAAGCCAACATCAGCATCCCGGTCAAAGAATACACCAGCATCCCCATGGAACAAACCCGTCTGCCCTCTGCTGCGCTGGGCTGGAGCGGTGGGGGAGAAATCGCCATAGACACCACAGACAACCAAGGCGTCAAAACCGCAGAACCCTTTTACCAAGTGCGCGCCACCATAGACACTGACACCAACGCATCGCTCTTTCACGGCCGCTCAGGCAAAATCCGATTCAAACTCGCCGCCAAACCTCTTCTCTGGCAAGGCTGGCGCAAACTCCGGCAGCTGATACAAAGACGGTATCAGGTATAGTTAAGGAAATACAGGGAATATTAAATTTAGCATTTTAAATTTTAAATATTAAATTGGAAAGGCATGAACAATAGAGAAGCGATAGCAGAAAGGTTGCTCGATTTTGCAGTCAGAATCATAAAATTAATTGATTCATTGCAAAAAACATATATAGGCAAACATGTGTCAGGACAATTGGCTCGCTCAGCAACTTCTGCAGGATCTAATTATGAAGAAGCGTGTGGCGCTGAATCAAGAGCAGATTTTATACATAAAATGGGAGTTGTGCTGAAAGAACTCAAAGAAAGCAGGTTCTGGTTAAGACTCATTCAACAGGCTGAGTTAACGGGGATAGACACTGCACATATATTGAACGAGTGTGAACAACTTTGCAAAATAATCGCTCAGGGCATCATAACAGCCAGAGGAAAACATATTCCCAGTAAATAAGCAATGAATTTGCCTTACAATTTACAATTTAAAATTTAAAATGCTAAATTTAATATTCCCATGACCACACTCACAACCGACCATCGCCGTACCGCCATCAAAACACCCACGCCGCTTCTCACCGGCTTGGATGCAGGCATATACAGTATTGCCGGCCGGTACCACCGGCGCCCGGCCCTGCTCAAAAACCTGCTCCGAATGGCAGAAGACATAGACGCGCAAGCCGCTCTATGGAAAGAAAAAACCGACGAAGCGCTCAAAGAAAAACTCCAAGGCTTTAGAGAAATCTTCCGCAGGCACAAAAAAGACCATGAACAAGCGCCCCCCATGGCCTTGGCCGCTATCCGCGAAGCCTCTGACCGGCACCTGGGCCTGCGTCCGTATAAAGTGCAGCTGGCCGGCGCACTGGCCTTATACAAAGGCCACGTGGCAGAAATGGCCACAGGTGAAGGCAAAACACTCACAGCCGGACTGGCCGGCGTCCTCTGGGGCTGGATGGGATTTCCCTGCCACATCATCACAGTCAACGACTACCTAGCGGACCGAGACGCCAACTGGCTCTCACCGCTCTACAATTTTTGCGGTGTCTCAGTGGGCTGCGTCACCGGTGAAATGGACCCCACAACCCGGCGGCAAGGATACCTCAATGACGTCACATACACCACCTGCAAAGAAATCGTGGCTGACTTCCTCAGAGACCGTTTATGGATGGACACCTTGCAGCACACAGGCCGCCGCCAAATCCAAGCCTTGGCCGGCCGCGTCCGAGACATCGAACGAGGCCTGGTCATGCGCGGCATACACACAGCTGTGGTGGACGAAGCCGACAGCATCTTCATTGACGAAGCTGTCACCCCGCTCATCATCTCGCGCGCCAGAGAAAACGAACCATTTGTCCAAGCCTGCCGTGCCGCGTACAAAATCGCAGAAACACTCGAACCCAACAAAGACTACCGCATAGACAAACAATACAAAGACATCGAACTCATGCCGTCTCTGGATGACCGCTTAACTGAACTCACCCGCGACATGCCGGACATGTTCCGCGGCCCTGGCCGCCGAAACGAACTCATTCAGCAAGCCCTCAATGCCAAAGAATTTTTTCACCGTGACAGCCAATACGTCATACAAAAAGACAAAATCGTCATAGTGGACGAATTCACCGGCCGCCTCATGCCCCAGCGCACCTGGCGCGCAGGTTTGCACCAAATGGTCGAAGCCAAAGAAAAACTCAACATCACCCCGCCCAGCGAAACCATGGCGCGATTAAGCTTTCAAAGATTCTACAGATTTTTCCACAAACTCGCCGGTATGACAGGCACTGCCCATGAAGCAGCCTCAGAGTTCTGGCACATCTACGGACTCCCAGTCATGACAGTCCCGCTCAACAAACCATGCCGGCGCACAGTCTATCCCAGACAAATCCATGCTGATCAACAATCCAAATGGAAAGCTGTTGTGGATGACATTGTCAACATGCACAAACAAGGCCGGCCAGTGCTCATTGGCACGCGCAGCGTCAAAACCAGTGAAGAGCTGTCAAAAAAGCTCGGCCTCCAGGGCCTCACCTGTCATGTCCTCAACGCTGTCAGGCACAAAGAAGAAGCCAAAATAGTCTCACGCGCAGGGCTGCAAGGTGCCATCACCGTGGCCACCAACATGGCTGGCCGCGGCACAGACATCAAACTCGGAGAAGGCGTGGCAGCCCTGGGCGGGCTGCATGTCATAGCCACAGAATGCCACGAATCCGCCCGCATTGACCGCCAGCTATTCGGCCGCAGCGCGCGTCAGGGCGACCCAGGCAGCGCCCGTTCTTACGTCAGCATGGAAGACGAACTCATAGTCCGATACGTCCCCAAACCCATACGCGAAACCATCATCAAACAGCTCCAAAAAAACACAAAACTATCACACTGGACAGGCAACAAAGCCGTCAAATGGGCCCAAAGCAAAGCCCAGCGCATCGCTTACTACCGCCGGCGGTCCGTTCTCCGAACCGACACCTGGCTCGAAGACTCCCTCTCCTTTGCCCACGGAGACATCGCAGAATAAGAGAATAAGGGGAATATTAAATTTAGCATTTCAAATATCAAATATTAAAATGACCATATAAAAAGCAAGGGCCCACACTGTATTGTTTCAATTTAAAATTCAAAATTTAATATGCTAAATTTACAATTCCCTGATTTTAACGAAAGGAACCCATAATGAACAAAACACCGTGCACACTCTTCATCACACTCATCACAATCCTCTGCCTGGCGCAATTCACCCATGCAGAGCCTTCTCAGCAGCAGGCTGCTCTGCCTGACAAACCAAAACCCAAAGACATCTTCCAACTCCCTGACATAGACCAAGACGACACCTCTGTGGGCATCGAATACTTCAAAAAGAAACTGCTCCGCTCCAGACAAACCCTTCAAGAAAAAAAAATGTCCTTACCATCGGACCAAAAACCCCTGGCCATAGAAGGTGAACAATCAACAACCGACTTAACAGTCCAAGACATGATCCAAAACGTCGTGTACTACAACCCGGCAGTGGAAACAGCCCGGCTCGAATGGATGGCCAGC
Source organism: Elusimicrobiota bacterium (assembly GCA_028278255.1). Lineage (GTDB taxonomy): Bacteria > Elusimicrobiota > Elusimicrobia > FEN-1173 > FEN-1173 > JANQER01. Next base: position 6,281 of record JANQER010000325.1, read on the forward strand.
ATCCATGCCGCCAACGCCGCCTGGGGGGATTTCGAACCTGAACTCGTCACAGAATTCAAACGCAGCGACCTCTCAAGAGAAAACACCACCCTTGAAGCCATGCAGCAAAGCGGCAACACACAATTCAGCGAAAGAAAAGACGAATACAATGTGGGCATTGAGGGAAAAATTGTCAGCGGTGCCAACTACAACCTGGGCTATTCACTCACAGAACAAGAAAGCAACCTCACTTCACAAGAACAAGAATACCAATCCTTTGCCGGCCTCACCATGGCACAGCCGCTCTTCAAAGGCGCCTGGTTTGGCGCGCCATTGGCCCAAATCCGCGTTTCCAAGGTGGACCGCCGCATTGCTTTTCACAACTTCCGATCCAGACTCATGAAAATACTGTACCAAGCCGAATCCGCTTACTGGACACTGTCATTTTCTGAAAAAAAGTACCAACTGGCCGGCGAATCTGTTGACATTGCCCAAAAACTCGTCAGAGACAGCCAAGAACGCGTCAAAACCGGCAAAATGTCACCTTTGGATTTGGTGGAAGCAGAAGCCGGCCTCGCAGACCGCCTCAGCCAGCAGGCAGACGCCCGGCAAGAACTCCTGGAAGCCATGAACAACCTCAAACTCATCCTCTCCAGCGACAAAATCGACAAAATCACCTGGCTGCGCACTGCCACCAAAATGTATGTCCCTGCGGACACAAACAAAAACCTCTCAGCAGCTTACCTCAAAGAAGGCGTCTTCATGGTCCAGCCTGACTACCTGGTCAAAGAATACGAACTTGACAGAGAAAAAATCGTCCTGAACTACCAAAAAGACCAACGCCTCCCTGCTCTCAATGTCAGCGGCAGTTACGGGTACAACAGCATGGCAGGCTCAAGGCACGATGCCTGGGAAAAACTCAAAGACAAAAAAAACAAAGTCTGGACACTGGGCGTTGAATTCCGCTTGCCGCTCCTCTCAGGCATCCAAGAAAAAAACCTGCTCGCAGCTGAAAAACTCAAAAAACGAACAGCTGAAGAAAGCCTCAAAGCCATAGAATACGAAATTGTCAGCTCCCTCAAAGTCCTGCGCCAGCGCATGACAGCTCTCCAAAAACGCGTTAAAAACGCACAAAAAGTCGTGGAATTCAGAAAACGCCTCCTGGACGTAGAACTCGTCCGCCTGGGCGCCGGCAAAAGCAACACCCGTGTCATCTATGAAGTGGAAGAAGACCTGGCCGAAGCCAAACAATTCGAACTCGAAAGCATAGTCCGGTATCGTGAAGCCTCCACCCAATACGCCCTCATCTCCGGCACACTCCTCCAAGACAAGGGATACGAAAAAATTAAGAACACCCGCCCAGTCCTCTCCCAAGACCTCATCCACCCCCGCCGATAAAAATCATCATTGCCAATGCTGCAGGGGTCGGGCATGCCTGCTCCAAGTTCCATTTTTATAGGCATATATAAAATAAAACTTGAAAAAAATGAAATAAACAAATAAAATTATATTGACACATAAATAAATCATTTATAAGCAAAAATAAACAGCAAATTCCTGTTTTTTTCAAGTTCCGTTTTATTATAACTTTTAAAAGTGGAACTTGAATGTAAGGTGGTCATTAATGAAGCATTTTAACCGAAAAAAAGAACTTTCATTGCTTGAAGATTTTGCCCTGTCCCCAAAAAGCGAATTCATTTACGTCAGAGGAAGAAGGCGTGTGGGAAAATCCTGGCTTCTCAATGACTTTATGCAAAAAAAAGAAAACCGGTTTTTATTCACAGGTTCCCCGGATTCAACGATGGAACATTCTCTATCCTCCTTCATCAACAGATGGATGGAATTTTCTCAAGAAACCGAATTGGGAGATCTCAAAACCTCTGTGCTGGATTGGCCGCGCGTATTCAAAGAAATAAACACTTATACGCAAAAACGAAAAAAAACTCTTGTCATGGTATTCGATGAAATTCAATGGATAAGCAAAGAAGGAATGGGGTTTGCCGGCGCTTTAAAGGAAGCATGGGTTTTGTGGCAGAGAAACAATTGGATCAAAGTCATTATCTGCGGCTCATCAAATAAATTTTTCAAAAAAATGACAGGCGGTGAAGAAAAAATTTTACGAGGACTCCAGACGCGCGCTCATTTATGGGTGGAGCCGTTGACCCCGCATCAAATCAAAAATCATTGCTTCCCGTCATGGTCCCAGGAAGAAGTTTGCCTGGCTTACATGATGACAGGCGGAATCCTCTATTATTTGGAAAGAATTGATCCCACCAAGGGGTTTATCCATGGCATTAATAACGCATTTTTTACCCAAGCCAACAATCTTCTAGACGAAATGCAGGAACTATTGGATTTGGATTTCAACAAAGCAGGCAGACGGACAGTGGACAAAATTCTATCGGTTTTAGGGCAGGACGGATGCGACCAAAAAAATATCGCCAAAAAAACAGGCTTGCCAAAATCATCCGTCTCCAGGGTCATTGAAAAACTTCTGGACTATGGTATTGTTCATGAAAAAATCCCGGCGCATTCTATGCCCCTGCGCAATGGAGAGGGGATACGCTACTACATGAAGGATTTTTTTATGAATTTCTATTATCAAATTTTAGCGCCATTGGGTTTTAAGATCAGAAACAACATGTCCGGGCTCATATTCCCTGACACAACCGATCTTTCGCAAAAAGGGTATTACATCCCCAACTTCTCAGGGAAAGCTTTTGAACTGCTTATCCGTTATATCTTTGAAAAAAAAATCGGTCTGGATTCTGCGTTCTACCAAAAAATCATGCTCAAAGATGATCAATACACAGTCATGGATTACTGGAACAAAAACACCCAAATTGATTTACTCCTAGAAAGCACAAAAGACAGAATTGTCAGGGTTTTAGAATGCAAATGGGGAAAGCCTGACACAGCCTGGCTTCACGCGCTCAAAGCCAAGATTTATCAGCCGCGCAATTCATTCTTCAGAAAAAACGTTCTTGTCCTTGGAACAACCCCATCCCAGCAATTCCTCAAACAAGCCGCTGAAAACAGTATCACTGTCATCACCCTCAAAGACTTTTTCCGCGACAACTCTCGCGGCAACTAAAAAAACCTAGCAAAAAAACCTTGAAACTTGAAACTAGTTCTACGTAAAATTTTGCAACTAATTTACAATTCCATAATATTTTCTTAAGACTGTACATATATACTTTTATATATGAAAAAGTACTTATCCCTCTTCATACTGGCCTGTTTTACCATGACCACCCTCTCAGCGCCATGGGTGGAAGCCTCATTTTGGGAGGAACGCAAAAAAGTTATTGAAGGGGCAGGGCTTGTGCGGGCTTCTGCATCTGCCGAGGGGAAGGGGCATCCGCCAAGAAAGCACCGTCGGATCTTGGAGACCCCTGCCCGGTCAGATAGAAAGAGTGTCCAACAATTTGCCCGTGTCCCGTCTGATCTCATCCAAAATTTACCATCCATCAACACGCAGCCGCATAACCTCTCCTCCTCTATTTCCGCTTCTCTCCAAAAAAATCTCCCGCAAAACTTCACAAGCACGCATCAACATCTCCTCAAAGCGCTTCCTCCTCAATACGGCGCCATCCGCAAAATCACCACAGGCTCTCACTCTTCAGTCATGGGCAGCGGGCCTTCAAATCAAAAATCGCAAATCAAAAATCAAAAATCCCCCATTGTCCTTCACATCCAAGACATTCATCAAAACCAAGAAGCACAAAAAAACATTGCCGGCGCTGTGGAAGCCCTGCTGGGACATACAGAAGTGGGGCTGGTGGCATTAGAAGGCGCTTTTGGCGCGCTGGACGTGAAACGTTATCATGACTATCCCCGCAAGGACACAATGAAAGTGGTGGCGGACGATCTGTTAAAAAGAAATCAAATTTCCGGGCCGATTTATACCGCCTTCACCACCACAAAAAAAATAGTCCCTTTTGTGGGCATTGATGACACTGATCAGTATGAGCAGAATGTGCAGGCGTATTTGAATTCTATTGCTTCTCACCAAAATGACAAAATACAATGGGATAAAATAAAACAACAAATACACATACAAAAGAAAAAAGTTTACTCTTCAGCCTTGTGGACCTTTGATCAAAAAGCGCAAGACTATCATGACAAAAACATCAGTTTAAGCGACTTCCTCAAAATCATGACAAATCATGTGCCAACCCAAAAACCAAATATCTCATTGTTTGCCAAAGCCTTGGCCTATGAAGAAAATCTGGATTTTAAAAAAGTAGAGGCAGAACGGGCTTTGCTGGTGAATCGTCTCACAAAGCAATTGTCTCAAAAAGACATCACCCAATTGATTGAAATGAGTATGGCTTATCGTTCAGGAAAAATAAACTATGCTGGTTTTTACGGGTTTCTGGACAAGTTATGCGCACGTGCCAAGATCTCTTTGGCCCATTACCCTGCCATGAAAAAATACATTGCCTATGTGCTCTTGTCAGACAAAATCAATGCCGCACATCTTTTGACTGAGATCAGAAATTTAGAAAAACAGGTTTATGCACAATTGGCCAAAACCCCAGAAGAAAAAGCCTTAATTCAAAAATCGCGCACTGTGTGCTTAACTGAAAAACTGCTTAAATTTTCACTGACGCCTGAGGAATGGAAAGAGTATAAAAACATTGGCTCTGTTTTCGGACAACAACCCAACATAAATCTCAAAATGTACGAACAATTTTACATCCAAGCAGAAAACCGCAACACATCCATGGCAGACAATCTCCTCAAAGCCATGAAAAAACACAACGCGAATGTATCCGTATTGGTCACCGGCGGATTTCATGCGCAAGGCATGGAAAAGATTTTAACTGATGCCAATGTCTCTGTGATCAATTTTGTCCCAAAGATCACCAAAGTGGACACAGAAAAGGGCTCTTCTTATCTCAGCGTCTTCAGCCAGGAAAAAACACCGCTTCAGAAGTTGTTTGAGGCTGAAGAGCTTTTTGTGGCAAAAACGCCCATGGCCAAGACAGTTGATGTGGACACAACTCTTGGCATGATGGCTGTGGAAGGCACTCAGAAAAATCCTATGCCTGCTGAACAAATAGCCAGGTTGTTGTTGGGTCCCAAGGCATTGGCTAAGTTAAGGAAGGCTTATGTTGAGTTTAAGGCCGGTATGTGCAAAGCATTTTTGCGGATTGGGGATCATCTGAGTTCAAGGTCATTTCATGTGAACAGCAAAAGTCTTTCATCAGTTATTGTGCGTCAGGCGCCCTGGTATGTGTGGTTACGGAATTTGTTTGATCAGCAGCCTCGTTTTTTACCCCCTGAAGAGGAGGCTATGCCGGAAGATGGGTCAGAATCAGATGAAGAAAAATTTAGTGAAAAACCAGTGTGGTTGGATGATAAAAGTCCTTTGGTGATGGGACATCGGGGTGTTGGGTGGGATGGGGAAAAGGTGAAAGACAATTCTAGAGAGGCTTTGTCAGCAGCGTTTGATCGAGGAATTGGGGCTGAATTTGATGTGCAGCCAACCAGTGATGGGGTGTTGGTGGTGAAGAAGCATCCCAGAGTTAGAGTGAGTTATGATGATATTAAAGCTAAAAAACCAGATTTAATGACATTGGAGGAAGTGTTTGTTTTGGCATTGGAGTTTGAAAAGAGAGTGCCATTGATGGTTGATTTGTCTTGGGTGGATGGAAAGGACAAGGCCCCGGCAGAGGAGATTGTGCGGTTGGTGAATAAATATCCAGCGCTTGAGGGGTGGGTGGTTGTTAATTCCATGACAATGCAGGATTTGGTGCATGTGCGGGAGGCTGCAGAAAAAACAGGGGTTTTAATTTATTTGTCTTATGGGGTGATGTCTGATTCAAATATTGCCGGAGAGTATGCATTTGGTTTTGAAGGACAGAGTGAAGATGATAAAAAAACAGTTCTTGACCGCATTATTAAAAAAGGGAAAAAAGAAGAGGTTTCGTTTTTAGGGTTTTATCCAAATGATCTTTCTTTAGAGACTGCGCAGCAGCTTCAAACAGAGGGGTTTGTGGTGTTTGCAGGAGACAAAATTATTGATAGAGAGCGTGCTGAGCAGATGATAGGCACAGGTGCTGATATTGTGCAAGCGTCAAATGTGGATGAGTTGTTGAATATTACGCAGGTGTCAGAAACTGAGAATGCCACAGACTGGCTGAGCTGGTTGATAGCGCCTGTAGCAGTGATTTTGTCTGTGCTGGGTTTGGGTGATTATGAAATTTGGGCCTATGCCTTGGCAGGTGTTTTCGGAACATTGCTTGGTTTTGTGCTGAATGATGTCCTGGGACATGGGGTTTTTGAGATCGGTATTCGAAAAAAACAATTCCCCAAGTTTGCTTTTGATAAAAAAGGAGCTCTTGGATTCCGGTTTTTTGTCAAAGATTCTGACGGACAAGAAGCCAGCGGCTGGAGCGGTTTGGCAGGGAATTTTCTTGGTGTTGTGTTGTTTGGCATGGCGGCATTGATCCAAGGCCAGACCACGCCTTTTCTTATGGCAGGGATTGTGGGGAATTTGGTGTTTGTGGTGTTTAGCTGGACAGATTGGAAGGATGTATTGAGGCATGTGTCCTGGGGGAATATAGTTGAATACTTGAGAGAGTCCGTGTGCCACGAAACTGTACACCTGATGAGGGCAGATCCCTCGGCATCGGCTTGCACGAGCAGATGCCAAACCGCCTTGAGCGGCTGGGTTC
>JANQER010000326.1 GCA_028278255.1 Elusimicrobiota bacterium
GTGAACCTTTTGATTTGGTGGTTTTGGATATTATGTTGCCGGAAATTCATGGGTTTTCTATATGTCATCAAATTAAGAGCAATGAAGATTTGAAGAAGATCAAAGTGCTGATGTTGTCTGCCAAGGCTTTTCCAGCGGATCGTCATCAAGCCGAAGATGTGGGGGCAGACGGCTTTCTTGGCAAACCCGTGAACCCCAGTGAGCTTCTGGAGACAGTGAAGTCCCTTTTGACATAGTTGACGAGTTCTAGAAAAAAAACTATTATTCTTCAATCAATTCCACCTCTTTTTTAGTTATTCTCCAACAAACATTAGGGCAATAAAGTGGATAAGAACAGGGTGTATTGGTTTTCAATCAAAAATCAAAAATAATAATGAGGAGGCATGTCATGTCAGTTCGTGTTGCAATAAATGGTTTTGGACGTATCGGCCGCTTGGTTTTTCGGGCCATTGTTGAGCAAGGTTTATTTGGTAAGGAATGGGATGTGGTGGCAGTGGGCGATATTGTGCCTGCTGACAACTTGGCGTATTTGTTGAAATATGATTCCATTCAAGGCGGATTTAATGGCACAGTGTCTTCCAAGAAATCTTCTGCTGATAAGGCAGAAGACGATGTGCTGGTGGTCAATGGGAAAGACATTCAGGTGGTGAGCGCGAAAGAGCCTTCAGGCCTGCCTTGGAAGAAAATGGGCGTTGAAATTGTGATTGAATGCACAGGTTTGTTCACTGATGCCGTAAAATCCAAGGGACATATTGAAGCCGGCGCGAAAAAAGTGATTATTTCCGCACCTGCTAAAAATGAGGATCTGACAGTTGTGATGGGCGTTAACCATGAAAACTATGATCCCGCCAAGCATCATATTATTTCCAATGCTTCCTGCACCACCAACTGTTTGGCCCCTGTGGTGCATGTGCTGTTAAAAGAAGGTTTTGGCGTTGAAGAAGGTTTGATGACCACCATCCATTCTTACACGGCGACACAGAAAACCGTGGACGGGCCCAGCAAAAAAGATTGGAAAGGCGGCCGTTCCGCAGCCATTAATATTATTCCTTCCACCACAGGCGCTGCCAAAGCTGTGGGTTTGGTGTGCCCGGAAGTGAAAGGCAAATTGACCGGTATGGCTTTTCGTGTGCCAACGCCGACTGTGTCTTGCGTGGACTTGACAGTGCGCACAGCCAAAGACACCAGCTATGATGAAATCTCAGCAGCCATGAAAAAGGCCAGTGAGACATATTTAAAAGGGATTTTGGATTACACAACCGATCAGGTGGTGAGCAGTGATTTTATTCATTGCAAAGCTTCTTCTATCTATGACCAAGGGTCCGGCATTGAATTGAATAAAAGGTTCTTTAAGCTGGTGAGCTGGTATGACAATGAATGGGGTTATTCTTTGCGTGTGGTTGACCTTATTTCATATATACTAAGCAAAAAATAGGAATGAGTGTGTTTGTGATCAATGGCCTGCCAAGGATGTTTGTCCTTGGCAGGCTTTTTTTGTGATTGGCTTGAAAAATAGGCCCATTTCCTTTATACTTCAAGATGTGCTAACCTAATGAGTAGGGAATTTTGAATATATCTTGACGAATTCACTTGTTTGTTTAATAATTAAATAGTTGGTTTTTATTTAGCTTTTTCAGAGAATATATGGGCACACAAGATATGGATATTAAAATTAAGTTTTGGGGAACACGTGGCTCCATTGCCACGCCCGGCCAAGACACGCTTAAATACGGCGGAAACACATCCTGCGTGGAAGTGACAGGGGCAGACAATGCCTTGGTTATTTTTGACGCAGGTACCGGCATCAGGCCGCTGGGCTTGGATCTTTTAAAACGCTATCCCAGTGAGGCCAAAATTCATGGGCATATTTTTATTACGCATTTTCATTTGGACCATATTCAGGGATTTCCCTTTTTTGTGCCTGTGTACGTGCCGGGGAATACTTTTACCATTTACGGATGCGAAGGCGCTGGCAAGAAGCTGGAAAATATTTTTGTGGGACAAATGAGTCCTGAATACTTTCCAGTCACTCTGAGAGAAATGCCTGCTGAGATGATTTTCACACAGCTGACCACCCGCCCTGTGACGTTGAACAATGGCTGGACAGTGACGCCCACTTATGTCAATCATCCTGGACTGGCTTTGGGCTATAAACTTGACACAGGCAAGCACAAAGTGGCTTATCTGACAGACAATGAGCCGTTTCGGTATTTGCTCAGGCAGCAGGGCAATCAATCTCCTATGTTTGATGATTTGGACAAAGGCGTGGTGGAACTGGAGCGGGAGGATAAGAATTTAGTTGAATTTTCCCGCGGTGTGGATATTCTGATTCACGATGCCCAGTACACGATTGACGAGTATAAAGCCAAGCTCAGTTGGGGACACAGTTTTTATGAATTTGCCCTGGAAATGGCGATTCAGGCTGAGGTCAAACAATTGGTTCTTTTTCATCACGATCCCATGCGGCCTGATAAAGAGTTGGATGATATATTGTTGAAATGCCAAAAAATCGTTTCTGACAGGAAAAGCCCTATGCAGGTGGTGGCCGCGTGGGAGGGCTTGGAAATCACCCTCCCTTGAGTGTCCTCGCTTATATCATTCATAATCCACTTGTTCTCGGTATATGTCTGATGGCTTTTGGCGTGTTGTGGATTGTGGTGTCATCTCTTCTTTCTCTTCTTTTTCCTGTGGCCCCGCGTGATCCGAATCTGTCCGAACACACTTCTCACCCGGCTCATTCCCTCGATGACTATGTTCACGGTGAACCCCTTCATGAAGGAGGGGCTGCTGGTCCACATGAGGATTCTTTTTTGCCGGCGGCTGTTCAAGAAGACATCAGTATATCTGACGCACAGCGCGATGAGGCAGAGATTGGTTTGCAGGGCGCCAGAGAAGAGCGCCGGAATTTTTTGCATCTTCAAATGGCGGACCGGTATGACATGCAAGCCCGTGCGCAAAGAGTAAAAACCCAATCCTCTGCCTTGTCTCATCTTCAGGAAGAAGTTGTGCGGGAGACAAAAGAGTATGAATCTGATTATCAATCCCTTGCTTTGCAGGAGCAGGCGCTTCATCAGCGCAAACAGGAGTTTGAAGCGCTCAAGGAGCGGCTGACAAATTCGCGTCCGCCTGTGCCTGACACAGCGCCTTTTGCGGCTCAAAAGCAGCAGGAAACCGAATGGCTTGAGTCTGAACAGTCCAGGCGCCGAAAAAAGGAAAAAAACATGAATCGCCGTTTGGCGTCCTGGCGGGCGGCCTGGTCGGATTTGTTGAACACAGAAAATCAACGGGCTGAATCCAAACTCAGTCATTTACAGGAAGATCTTCGCGGACTGGAAGCGCGTGTTCAGGCGCAGCAGTTGAAAAAAGACGAGGCTCTGAAAAAATTACAGCAGGGCCGGGAAAAGCTTCAGCAGGAGGAAAGAAAATTCCAGACCCAGGTGAAAGAGCCTTGGGAAAGGGAGCAGGCACAAATCAAAGCGCATATAGAGGCTTTGGCGCAAAAGAGAGCAGCGCTTGAACAGGAGGTTCAGGCTTTGCAAGGGCAGAGGCGCCAAGAGCAAGCCTTGTTCACTCAATCCATGGCAAACGCACGCTTGGAGGCCAAGCAAAAGCAGTCGCAATGGAAAACACAGGTGCATGATTTGCAGAGGCGAACCGAGAACAAGGCCGTGCAGCTCTCTTCGCAGATATCTCAAAATAAGGTTGATTATGAAAAGCAAAAGAGATCAATAGAGGAAACGCTTGAAGAGCAGTATCAGGCGCTTTCCCGGGAAGTGGCGGAATTGGAATCCAGAAAAGCCGCTTTTGTGTCTCAGGCAGAAGGAGAAAAAGCCCATTGGTCGCAGACTTTGTCCGGGGTGGAAAGCCAGGTGTCAAATGCGCAAAATGTCAAAGAGGCTGTTGAAAAGGCTTTGCATGATGAGATGCAGGAACAAGCCAAACAAGTGTCGGAACGCCAGTCCTGGGCGGAACACAGGTTCCAGACCATGACGGCTCTTTTGCAGAAAACGCGTCAGGCCACAGCAGACCGGTTCAATGATCTCAGGCAGGAAAGAAATGCGCTTAAAACAGCTTTGGAAAAAGAGAGACATTTGTTCCAGTCCCAACAGGACAAAATGCGTTTGGAATATCAGGCCAAGCACATGGATTTGGCGCAGTCTTTGCACCAGGCTGAAAATGAGCACGCCGGTCATGTGGTCAAGGCGCAGTCTCAGGAACAGTCTTTGCGCGTCCAATTGGCCAAACTTGAGCAATCCATTCAGACCCTTGAGAAAAAGACAGCTGTTTTTAAAGAAAAATCAGCGCAGGCGTTTCATCGCCGCCGGCAGCGATATGACAATATTCTGCTGAAAATGGAGCAAAAAGCAGAGAAGGAGCAGACCTCAGCAGACAACCGGCTGGCACAGGGCAGAATGGCTTTAGAGTCTCTGACGCAGCGAATCGCTCAAAGACGTGTCCGGCTTAAGAAAATCCAAGAGCGTCGTCTCCAGGAATTTCAGCAGCACTTTGAGCAGGCGCAGGCCACAGCTGAGACTGTCAGGCAGGCTTATACAAAAGAGGCCGGCGCCTGGGCGGACAAACTGGCTTCATTGCGCCTGCGTCGTGAAAATATGCAGAAAAAAATCAATTGGCTCAAGGGAGAACCTAAACGTATTTCACAGGCATATGAAGACAAAGAGCAGCAAGAAGCCAAAAAATTTGAGATTGAAAAGAGCCGGTTTTTACAAGAGACTCAGGACTATTGGCAGCGCTATGAAGAGGAAACAGCCTGGCGTCAAGACTTAATCAGACAATCGTTCCAAACGCTTCAGAAACTTGATGCGGATCTTTCTCAACAAGAGGCGGCTGCCAGACAATATCTGGAGGCCATCACCGCGCAGGTCGCGCGGCTTTGTCATTTGCGCGACTATTTTAAAAACAGTCCGCAGAAATCATCCGAGCAGCCCCTTGCAAAAACATCAGCGGCATAATTCCCGGTTTATCCGGGTTAGAATTTAGGATTTGTTTTATATATTGCGGGAGGATGAACATGAAAACACAGGTTAAAAAAACAGCGCGCCGGAAATCAGCCATAGTCATTGGCACGCACAATCTTCATAAACTCAAAGAGATCAAGAAAATATTGGGACCTTTGCCGTTTGATATACAAGGCTTGGATCAATATCCACCGGCTTATACTGTGCGCGAAACCGGTAAAACACTGGAGGCCAATGCCTTGATCAAAGCCAGGGCTGCGCGCAAACACACTGGCAGGGTATGCTTGTCAGACGATACAGGTTTAGAAGTCAAATTTCTAAATGGTGCGCCTGGCGTGTATTCTGCCCGGTTTGCCGGGCCCAAATGCAGTTATCAGGACAACAACCGCAAACTCCTTCAAAAATTAAGCAGAGTGCCTCAATCCCAACGCCAGGCTGTGTTTCGGTGTGTGGTGGCTGTTGCTTTTCCGGGAGGCGAAGAACAGGTTTTTGAGGGGAAATGTCCCGGTGTTATTGTGGACGAATCAAAGGGCTCAAAAGGCTTTGGGTATGATCCTTTGTTCAAGCCTCTCGGACAACAAAAAACTTTTGCACAAATGCCTCTTTATATTAAAAACAAGATCAGCCATCGCTATAAGGCTTTCCGAAAAGCCGCCCAATTCCTTAAAACCCGCAAAAAAAGCATGTAGGAAATGAGGAAAATATAGGATTGTGTTTTTTGGCACACATCATATGTTTTTTTACGTGTTTTATATGTCTTGAAGGGGGCAATGATTGTTTAAACAGATATTGATAAATTAACAAATATGCATTACACTAATAAGTAAACAAATGGTAAACCCATGGGCAGGCAAAAGAGGATTTTTCCTGTTGGATTACCGAGCTAAATCCAGACAAGTGGTTTGAGGAGAGTATGGCAGAACAAACAGGCGACGGGCACATTTTGGTCACTGATGACGACAAAGTCATCCGCAAGATATGTCAGAATGCTTTAGAACCGGTTGGTTATCAAGTCAGCATGGCTGAAAACGGCCAGCAGGCGCTTGATATGGTGAATAAGGCACACTATGATCTCATCCTCACAGATATGGAAATGCCTGTGATGGATGGCATGACCCTGCTGATGAAGCTTCAAGAACTTTCCCAGTCCCCGCCTGTCATCATGTTCACTGTGAATGCGTTTGTTCCTCATGCTGTGATGGCCATCAGCCGCGGCGCTTATGATTTTATTACCAAACCTTTTATGAAAGATGCCTTGTTGGCTTCTGTCAAAAGATGCCTGGAAACCACGCGTTTGCAGAAAGAGCTTAAAGATCTTCGCGTGGTGCAAAATTTGCTTCCTTTTTTCGAGTCTGTGCTCTCCACGCAGGATCTCGGCAAAGTGATGCAAACCGTGCTTTCCAGAGCCTGTATTCTGCTGAAAGCCAATGGCGGTTCTATTATGCTCTATGAGGAAGCTGACAAAACCCTGATTGTCAAAGCCGCCGGCGGTTCATTTTCAGAAAATGTGCTTGGCCGGAAAATGAGCCCGGGAGACAGGGTGGTGGGAGAGGCGCTGAAAAAACGTTCTGTTATTACCATTCACGGCACATTAAAAAAAGACAAGCGGTTTGCCCATATGGAATCTCATCAGGAAATTATTTCTTCTATGGCAGCGCCCATGCTGATAGACAATCGTCCTGTGGGTGTGGTCTGCATCAAACGCGTTGGGGCGGGCGACCCGTTTCAAAAAGCAGACGAAGAAATATTCACGCTTTTGGCCAATTACAGTGCTTTGGCCATTTCCAATGCCATGGCGCATGAGAAAATAAAGCGGGATGAGGAAGATTTGGAAGCTCAGCTTGATCAGCGCACAAAAGCACTGGAAATTGCCAACGCGGAAATAGTGAGATTAAAAAGTAACATCAAATAGCTTTTCAAATGAATTAGAGCCAAAAAAGGTCACTTCGTTTTAAAAATATCATGATCTCATCTTTTCTTCAATTCATTGAATTTGTCCTGGCAGAACGGATTATTTCCTTTTCTTGCCAGATTCATATTTTGGCCCTGGTCTTGCTTCTTGCTTTTTGGCTGTGGCCGATTGGCATTATTTTTTGGCGCCGGTGGAGAAAGAACAAAGCATCATGCTGGGTGACCATGTGGAGCTGCCGGCACTGCAGTTGTGCGAATCCGCAGGATGTGTCCTATTGCCAGAAATGCGGGGGGCCGTTTTCCACGCCTTTTTGGGACACATGGATCTCGGCAGGAACGGTGGAGGCCATTCACAAAGGCATCAAAGGGACAAAAAAAATTTTAAGGATATTGGGGTGGACAGCTTGTTACATTATCACCTTTGTCATATTCATCCGCTTCCGCTTATATTCTTTTCAACAATTGCCTTTGCAGGAATTGTTTGCTTCCATGGTGGTACTGTTCACTCTTTTGTTTATCTTTTTTTACAAGAAAGCTTTTTCTTCACAAAATTTTTCCATTTTGTCCAGGTCAACTGACTTTGCGGCCGGCACAGCCGTGTTGGGGTTTATGGCGCTGTGTGCGTTTCTTTGGGCTGCAGCCCCTTATCCGCAGAACAAATCTTTGGCGGAAATTTTTATTACGCCCCAAGGGCAGATTGTCTTAACAACCCGTCATGACCAGCCTCTTAAATTTCAAGGGAAAGTTCATCGTAGAAATATTCAATTTAAAGTACAATACGTGTTGGCCTCATGGCCTCTTTTCTATATGAAACAGACTTTTCTGGTGCAGACAGGGGACCTTAAAATTATGGAGCCATGGGTTTATAAGTGGTTCAAGAAAGCAGCGCCCCGTTTGCAGGAAGATGATCCTCACCGGCTGCGCCTGGTGTTTTTGGAACAAACGCTTCAGGCGGCTCCTGGCAGGGTTTATGAAATCACTGATGCTTCCCGTGGGACAGGGTTGGTGCTTAAAAAACTGGATAAGGGATGAAAAAAAAGAGGAGTGGTTCAACCGTTTTAATTTGACGGATAAAATCAAAAAAGAGCCGATAAATCGGCAGGCTACAGTCCATCAAATTAAAACGGTTGAACCAGTAGTGAGTCTAACACTTCTGTGCTTTTGGCGTGACTGCTGATCAATTATAATATCCAAATTTAGTCATGAGGGGACATTGATGTCGAATATTTTAGTAACGGGTGCAGCCGGGTTTATAGGTTCTTGGACATGTGAAGCTCTTTTGTCGCGCGGGGACAAAGTGATTGGCTTAGATAATTTCAACAGCTACTATGATGTCAATCTGAAAAAGGACCGTGTTAAGAAATTTAAAGACAAATGTAAAATATATGTTTGCGATATTGCAGACAATCAGTCATTGCAGCGCGTCTTTAAACAAAACAAAATCCACAAAGTCTGCCATTTGGCTGCGCAGGCAGGCGTGCGGTACTCATTGACCCACCCCCATGCATACCAAACAGCCAATCTCCTGGGCACGCTGAATTTATTGGAGGCGTGCAAGCACCACCACATCAAATCTTTTATTTATGCGTCTTCCTCTTCTGTGTACGGCGGCAACACAAAAGTTCCCTTTTCAGTGGACGATCCAGTGGAAAAGCCCATATCCCTCTATGCCGCGACCAAACGAAGCAATGAGCTCATGGCTTATACCTACCATCACTTATACGGTATGCACTGCACAGGACTCCGTTTTTTCACAGTGTACGGTCCTTGGGGCAGACCTGACATGGCGCTTTTTAAATTCACCAAATCCATTTTGTCCGGCAAACCCATTGATGTATATAATCACGGAAAAATGCAAAGAGATTTTACCTATATCACTGATATTGTTCAGGGGATTTTGTCCTCATTGGACAAGAACTATCCCTGTCAAATATTCAATTTGGGCAATTCTCATACAGTCAATCTCATGTACTTCATCAAATGCATAGAAAAAGAACTGGGCCAAAAAGCCAAAATAAAATTTTTGCCCATCCAGCCCGGGGACGTGCCCAAAACCAATGCAGACATCAAAAAATCCACTAAAATGCTGGGCTTTAAACCCAAAATTCAAATCGAACAAGGCATAGAAAACTTCATGGCCTGGTACAAAGATTATTACAAAATAATCTCGTAGCAGCCGTCTGATAATTTACAAATAATTTACAACTTGTTAAGATAGTTTTAAGATGCATTTCCTATAATTGGGACATGCAAAATGTCATTATTTTATTCACTTTATTTACTTTTACATTCACAACTTTATCAGCTCCATGGGTACAGGCTGGATTTTGGGATGAAAGAAAAAGAGCAGTCAATCAATTGGCCAAGCTGCCGGCTGACACACAACCGATTTTGCAGAACTTCCCATCTCTGCAAACAAAAACCCTGACCCGGCTGACCCCCTCTGTTTCGCAGCTTCTTAAACAAGCTCCCCAGCCCACAGCGGACAGAATCACCCAACTCATGAGTGCATTGCCTTATGAATACGGCACAGTGAGGAAAATCACTTTTCCCGTTCTATGTGATTCGTCTTTACCTGTTGTCCTCCATATACAAGATGTGCACATGAACCATGAAGCGCAGAAAAATATTGGCCGGGTCGTGCAAAAACTGGCTGATCAGAATAAAGTGGAACTTGTGGCATTAGAAGGCGCTTTTGATGACATTGATCTTTCAGTATACCAGAATTTTTCCAGGCCCAAAGTGCTTCGAAAAATGGCTGACTATCTCTTAAGAGAAAACAAAATTTCCGGGCCCATTTATACCGGCTTAACGCTTCAACAACAGGGACCAATCTTTACTGGGATTGATGATCCGCGGTTGTACCAAGCCAATGTCAATGCGTACAAACAGTCTGTCATACAGTATCCCATTGCCCATGCCCGGTTGTCAGGACTTGTCAAAGATTTGGCCGTCCAAAAAGAACAAGTTTTTAGCCAACGCTTAAAAGATTTTGATATGAAAAATGAGTCTTATCATAAAGGCCATTTGTCATTAACCCGGTATGTGAAGTTTCTTGTCAGTGAATCACAGCAAACAACCCATCCCCAACATAAATCCATCAATGCTTTTCTTCAAGCGCTTCATATTGAGGACACTCTTGATTTTAAACAAGTCGAATATCAACGCACACAACTGATCCAAGCCCTTGTTAAAAAACTGAGCAAAGATCAAATAACACGCCTCCTGCATCACAGTGTGTCTTACCGCACAGGCCAAATCAAACACACGGATTTTTACCGATATCTTCGTGGCCTTTGCCAAACCAATGGCGTCTCATTACAAGACTATCAATCCATGGATCAATATGTCCAATACACGATTTTGTCCGATAAAATTGAGGCTGAGGAATTCTTTCATGCCATAAAAAACCTGGAACATGACATGTACGCGGCCCTTGCACAAACCCCGCGGGAAAAAGAACTGGTGGCCTATTCCAAACACTTGCGGCTTACACAAAAACTGATTGATTTTTCACTCACACCGGATGAATGGACAGAATACAGAGAAGAAATCCGAGAAATAGACGGATTGAAAAAATTGTCTCCATTTATGGATTTCTACAGATACGCCCAAAGCCGTGATACAGCCATTGCCTCCCGCCTGATGCATCAAATGGAAAAGCAAAAAGCATCTGTTGGTGTTTTGGTGGCAGGCGGGTTTCACGCACCAGGCATTTCCAGACAGCTGCAAGAGGCTGGTGTTGTCACGATTCACTTCACGCCCAAAATGACCAAGGTGGACAAGGCCCAAGGGTCACAGTATCTCAGTGTGTTTTCCCAAGAAAAAACACCGCTTGAAAAACTTTTTCAAGGAGAAAGGCTCTTCCTGGCGCATCCGCCCACTCAAGGGCTGTTTCTCAGCCGTCCTCTGCTGGCGGCAGGCACTGTTGCGGAAGAACGGGAAAAAGGCAAAAGCACACGTGCTCATTTAGATAGAGTGTATCAAAGAACACTGGATGAATTGGAACAAAAGATCAAAATTCCGCGTGATGTTTGGTTTCGTTTAGATGTGGTTTCAGTGGAGACAGGACGAATTGACGTTAAAATTATTTCCGGAGAACCTGACGACTATAAAACTGTTTGTTTTATAGTTTCCTATGATGAGAATCTCAATATTATTGATGTTCAATCCACAAAGGCTGTTTCACGTTTCAGGCGCCTGGTAAGTGCGATGCGGCCATTGGCCAAGGCCTGTATGATAGTCATGAAATGGGCCATTATATTTTATCACAAAATGCACAATCTCATGTCAGCGCCGTTAAACCTGAGTTCCTCCCAAAGGCTGGCCACAGCATTATTAGCAATGTTTATGCTTTTTGCGGTGATGCCGCCTTTTGCTCAAGCGCAGAAGGCCTCATATGAAGACGTGAAGGAATATGTCAAATCACAAGATGACGATTCAAAGGGAAATGGAAATGATGTCGTTGTGGCATCAACGTCAAACCAGGAATTAGCCAGATTTGACAATGAGTATGATGAGCTCAATAAGAAATTGTCTATAGCAATGAGAAATGGAAACAGGGTGAGATATGAAGAGATATTAAGACAAATAGAGGATAATAGAGATTCCGCAGATTTTTTTGGTTCTATTCCATATGACCCTATTGCACTGCTTGATGAATTGTTTAAAGCGCTTAAAAAAGGAGATGTGAAGGAATTGCAGAAGATTGTGCAAAGGATAGAGAGAGACAGAGAAATCCCAAATTATATTTCTCCTTTCCCAGACGATATTGTTGAACTCTTCAATGAATTGCTTGAAGCACTGAAAGAAGGAGATGTTGAGAAATGTTATGAAGTCTTGGATGACATAGGGAATAGCAGAGTAAACACAGGCCGTATCCCCTATGTCTCAAAAAACTTTTTTAAACGATTAAATGAATTGTCTGAGTCCCTCAGTGAGGGAGATGAAGTGAATAAATGTATTGAATTAATGGCAAAAAGAATGGGTCATAGACAAGACCCAGGTTCTGCTTTTGCCCCAAACGCCACTGACGCGGGGTCAGAGGAGGAAAAACAGTCACGCACAAGAAACAGGTCTGTTTCTATACGTGTTATGCGCAAAATATGGAGTCTCGAACGAGAAAAAAGGATCAAGCAGCAAGGGGAACGAGTCAAGAGGAAAAAAGGTGCTGTTGAATTATCTAAAAAAACACAAGAATCTCAAAACGATATCCCTATATGGGTCAAGATATTCATTGCTGTTTCTAGCGCGCTCTCCATTTTGCATGCGAGGAATAGAATCATAAAATTTAAGCTTGAGAATGGTCGAAAAATAAATAAACACGGCATGATTCCTATTGTCAAGAATTTTGTAAATGGTGTTTATGAACGTGTGACCGGCCAGGAAATAAATTCGTTTGTCTATGCCACTGTTTGGACGCCATTGATTGAGGGCTTGTTGTTTTCTGTGCTGCCAATGGTTGTTATGGGGTATGGATTTGACTTTCCTGTGATGCTGCCTTTGCATGCCATGGGCGCTGTGGCAGCAGGGCTCATGCTTTTCAGAATAGCGTTTTATTATGCGCATCCGGCCGAAATGCGCGGTCCGCCCCTGCGGATCATTGCTTTTGCCCCTGTACTTCTGATCCCCCTGATATCTGCTGTGTTTTCATTCACTCCTTTTGGCATGTCCTTGGCTGTTATGGCCGGAGATATATTGTTTCATTCTTATATGAATCTGCGTGCTGAAAAAGACGGACAATTGTCCCGAATAAAAAATTTATATAACGAATCAGAGAGTTCTGAAAATCATCGCCAGCAGATGAGCGCTTTGATGTTAAGTCATCTCATGGGGCCATTACAGGGTTATCTTGACTCTTTGGACGGCACTGGTCAGGCTCCTGGGGCTCAAACAATCAGTATGGTGGATTTGTGTGAGGTTGTTCAGGAAGAAATTGACCATCAAGGTTGGCAGAATGCATTCACAGCGTCTGATTTTATTGGTGGTTTACAAAAAGGATATATTCAGCAGCATGGGGATGATGTTCTTGGACAGTTGAAGAGCGCTAAACAATCAGGCGCTGTTTTTGAATTGGTGGTGAGCGACCTGAAAACTTTGGATTCAGCTTATCTGATTATGGAAGAATTCGCAAAGTATGTTGGTCCCGGAATTTTGCTTTTGACCAATGCCTGTGAAGATTTTTCTGTTAAAAAACGAATGGAAGAGATAAGAAGGAACAACCGATCTCTCCAAATTATTGTGAAAACCAATCAAAAGGAATTGATCAAGCTTATGGCACAGGCCAAAAAACAAGTTGTGCCTGTTGTGGATATGGCAGAGATGGAAAAAATACAACAAGTATTAATGAATGATCAAGAGATCATTGATGCATTGAATAATAGAACGCCCGTTTTACATCTTCATATGCCTGCTGGATTGCTTTTCAATTGGGAACATCTGGACAAAGCGGATTCTTATGTTAAAAAAGCGTTGACTTATATTTTAGATGCACTTAAATGCGTTCAAGTGGAAAATATGAAATTAAATGATGCAGATGATATGAGGAGGATCATAAGACAGATGGCATAATTATTTTTTAGATGCTTTGAAAAGACATAATTATTGTGCTAAACTGAATCATTATCCGGTCACGGGAGAATTATTTTAAGGGGCTCTTCAAATGGGAAAAATATTGGTTGTGGACGATGATCAATCGACCTTGGATATGATATCCCTCATGCTTGAAAAAGAAGGGTTTCAGGTGCTGACGGCTATAAACGGCCGGATTGCTTTGGAAATGGCGCGCGAGCACAGACCGTCTCTTGTTCTGCTGGACATCATGATGCCTGAATTGCATGGTTTTTCAGTATGCCATCAAATTAAAAACACAGAAGCCCTCAAAGACACCAAGATTGTTATGATCTCCTCAAAGTCGTTCCCGGCAGACCGCCACCAAGCCAAAGAAGCCGGCGCTGACGGGTATCTGGCCAAGCCCATCACGCACAAAGAGCTTATTCAAGCTGTTAGAACCTACCTGTCATAAAAATTCAAATTTTGGGTGTCGTGCTTTAAATTGTAAATTATTGTGCTTCAAAAAGGGCGCTGGCAAAGGACACCACGCCGCCCACAGGGTCTGGGGCTTTGTCATAGGCCAAAAGACTGGATTTGGGAGAGGATCCATTGTTCAAAGCTTTGATCCATCGGAGAGCTGAGTAAAGAGAAGACAGTCCGCATACTTTGCGCCATGCGCCATTGCCTATGCCTGTCATAAAAAAGGCATCAGCATCCAATTGAAGGGCTTTGTTGAGGGAATCATGATCAGCCTCCTCAACCTTTTTTTCAAGTTCAGGTGTCATGTCTTCTTGGTCCCCGAACCTTTTCCCCACATGCGAAAAATCAATCCCGGCCAGAATAAGGACCTTTTTGTTTTCTTTGGTATATTGAGCTAAAATATCGCCAATATCAATCAAGGCTTTTTCAATAGAAGGCACTGATGTGGGCGCTTCATTCGGGCAAAACTGGTCAAATCCAGAACACAGAATCGGCACCCATTTGGGGCAGGCGTCACGCCACACATATTTCAGCCAAAGCGCTTGGAATTCCAAAGAATGTTCTTTGGCATGAACCCATTCCTCTTCCAAAGGATCATACCACAGCTTTTGCCGAATCGCGTCAAACAGAGTCTCATCCACATCCACAGGCCCAAACGGGGTTTGATAGGATTTTTTTGTCATGACCCAGGGTGACCGTGGCCCCAAATGCGCTGTGCCCAGCGCCACAATCACATCAGGCTTTGTGCGCTTGGCCAGTTCTTGATAGGACCAGGCATACACAGGCCCGCCGCGCTGCATATCTATATGCGGGGCCACAAGGCCAAGAGGAGGCTGACCCGTTGGCTCACCGGAGGGTGTATTCCCGGGGCCTTTTTCCGCTTCAAAGAATTTCCCCATGAAAACCGCCAGTTCCTGAGGGTCTTTCGATAGTCCTCTGGACTCCACATAAGTATGACGAACAGAACTCTCCTGAAACTGTCTTAACAAGCACACACGTTTTTCCACTGTGGCAGGCGTTTCCAGAAGGCCGCATTTTTCCAGCTGTTCAGCCACGCTCATGATTTCCTGCTCAGACAAAGTAATTTTTTGTTTTATTAATTCCTCTAAAACTTCATTGGCTGTTCTTTTTCCGTTGAAATGAGAAGCCACGATCAGCATGGCCACCGGCATCACAACAGATTCTCTTTGCAGTCCCATCAAATCACTGATCACCACCATGAGCTGATTGTCATGCATCACAGGATTGATTTCCAGGTCTTGGCGGAACGGCGGAATAGGTTTGTCGGTTGGCGAATCCATTGTTTAATTATAACGATTAAGAGATTCTTTGGAAAGATGAATTATTAATTAACCAATACTCAGCTGTTTGCAGATTTTAATATTTAAAATTGGCGCTTGTATCTTGGTTATTGGTTATTATTTGGTTATTGTTTCTTGGAATTTGGTTATTTCCGGATTAGTTTATGTGCCAATATCAAGGATGGCTTGTAAAATGTCTGTGCGGGTGACAATGCCTTTGATTTTCCCTGTTTTTCTGTCCATCACAGGGAGGCAACCGATGCGGTGCGCGCATAGGAGTTCAACCACCTTGGTTAATAGAGCAGAAGGGTCAGTGGTAACGACATTTTTTGTCATGATTTTTTTGACAGGCACGCGTACTCTCTCATCTGTGGAAAGGTCATCGCTGTATATTATAAATAATCCCTCCCGAAAGCGCTGATGGTGCGGGTCATCTTTGTGATAGCGTTCTGTGAATTGACTCGGGATTTCCCGAATCACATCACGGTCTGACACCAGTCCACACAGCTTCCCTTTTTTGTCCACCACAAGCACATGGCGCACACGATGCTCCTGCATGATGTTGGCAGCCTCGCGGATAGAAGAATTTTCTTGTACGGATAAAAGTTTGTACGGCACATCAGACACTTGATACCCCATCAATGCATCCACCATGGGGCCGCGGGTGATAGGCGCCTGGTTCCCCTTGCTTTTGTCGTGTTGGGCGCGAAGCGTTTCAATCCGATTGAATAATTTCAGGATGTCTGTGGTGGTGAGAATTCCTTTTAGAAAAGATTGACTGTTTTTTTTCATCACAACAGGAATGCAATCAATTTTGTGCTCAATCATCAGTTTGATGGGTTTAAAGATGGAGTCCTCAGGGCTGGCAGTGACCATATGGCTTTCCATCACAGCGGTGAGCGGCTGACTGATCACGGTTTTTTCAACTAAACTTTTTTCCGGATTTTTAGGCTCAGCCAGGGCCAGGTCTCGCTGGGACACAATGCCGATCAGAACAGGGGCCTCACATTCTTTTTCAACAATGGGGATGTGGTGGACTTGATGTTCTTTTATAAAAGCAAGGCCTTCTGACACTTTGTGTCGGCGTGTCAAATACTTCACATCCTTGCTCATAATGGAGTCAACGTTCTTGAAATAATGAAAAAACAAGTCTTTTCCTTCTTGGGCTCTGCTGAAAAAACCATTCATCGGAGATATTTTTTCTTTTGTCATAGACGATGAATCCCTTTGTTTCCTCTGCTATGTCGTGTCTGCGTGGTGTTTCCTCATACTTTTTACCATAAAGCAATGGCGGATTCAAGAAGCAAGTGTAATTTGATGCATGGGGGGCTCCTCTTGCGTGCGTCAGTGAAAGGGTCTGGTCAATACCACGACCCCATTGTCATTGAATATGATTTTGTTTTTATTGGTCAATATGAAGTTTGCATATGAATGAAGCTCTTGAGCGGGGATAAGCGGTGAATGTAAATCCAGAATAATATGGCTTGCATTTGGCGGGAGGTGAGGAAACATCCAAATATCGTTTCGGCATGCCAGCCTGGGGACAAGTGTTGTTTGTGCAGACACAGATGCGTTTTGAGGGATTAATCTAAGGGCTGTGCTGATTGATTTTAGATGCTGTTTTGTGTCAGGTTTAAAATAAGCGGGGAGGAAAAGGAGTGAGCATGAACACATCCCTGCCCAGACATATCGGATGTATTTCTGGGCGGCATGATTCATGAACACAGCCAGCCCTTGCACAGCGCTGTAAAACAGCAGCGGCAGGCTGAGAGCGCTGTATTGCGCTTTGAATGCGCTGAAAACAGGGTGATCGGATAAAAAGCAAAGAAGCACTGGGAAAATCCATAGAACAATGGCCTTTCGTTTCAGAAAAGGCAAAAAGCCAAAGCTGAGAAAATACAAAAACAAAGACCAATAATTTTCCGGACGGGAAAGAACAATATGCAAGAAACGAAATGGATTTTCCGTTATCTTATTGAAGCCTTCAGAAAAATCCGCGCCAAGATAACTAAAAAGACGAGGCAATTGTACGCTGTCTGTGTTCAAAAAACCGGGAATAATCAAGAATATGGTCATGCAGGCCCAGCTGACAGATAAGCCTGCTAATGTGATTCCCCATTTTTTTTGGTTTGGCCTGGACAAAGCCCAGAATATCCCTAAACCAAACATGGCCAAACTCACGTCTTCTTTGATGGTCATTGCCAGCAGACACAGAACCATGACGGTCTTTGGCTTGTTTTCGTCAAAAGCATCAAAAATGAAAAGCATAAGCGGGATAAAAAGTGAGATCGAATGAAAATCAAATTGGTGAACTTGGTGAACGTATGGATGAGCGAAAAACAGCAGGCAGAACGCGATCCCGGCAGCAGGGGAGCAGAGGTGTCTTTGCGCGATTCTATAAAGAGGAATCATGGCCGCTGTCAGCGCCAATGATTGAAGAGTTGTTAAAAACAGGGGGCTGGGCCACAGCCATATGCCTGTGGTGAGCAGATAGATATAGGGTGAAAAATGAGTTCCAAAATAATGAAGCCCAAGGATGGAGGAGGTTAAGGACCCTGTGTGGGAGAGCTGCCATATCAGGTTGGTGAACAGACCTAAATCAAAGGCTTGATTTTGAAAAAGCAGATGTTGCGCCAGTTTTAATAAAAAAAACACTGATCCGCCAAGAGACAAAAAAATCCAGCGATAGCGAACCAATTTATTGCCTATGGGCCACATCAATAGAAGAGGCAGCAAGGGGATTGCCAGCAAAACATTCCATTGAGAGGCCCATTTTAAAAAAGAAAAAACAAAATCATTTTCCATCATAAACAATCCTGTCCAAGAAGCTGATGCGTGTTTTTTTAGTATACTATAAAATATTCAACTGGGAATTATTTATATTTTATGACAAATGATAATGGCAAGACAATCGTTGTTGTCCCGTGTTACAATGAAGAGAAAAGGCTGCCTGTTGACCAATTCGAGGTATTTTCTCTTTGTGGTGAATCAGTCAAGTTTATTTTCGTCGATGATGGCAGCCGCGACCATACAGTAGAACGTGTTCAGGGGTTATGCGGCAGACATCCTGATGTTTTTCGCTTTATTCGTCTTCCGGAAAACAAAGGCAAAGGAGAAGCTGTCCGGCAAGGCCTGTTGGAGGCTTTTAAGGAAAAGCCTTTGTTTGTGGGGTATTGGGACGCTGATTTGTCTACCCCTCTCCCGGTGATTTCCACTTTTAGAGATTTTCTGAAAGATCGTTCGGAATTGTTAATGATTTTTGGCGTGCGTGTTCAGCTTTTAGGCCGTGTTATTGAGAGATCGCTGCTGCGACATTTTATGGGACGGGTGTTTGTGACTTTGGCCAATTTCCTTGTCCGCTTGTCTGTTTATGATTCGCAATGCGGGGCAAAGTTGTTTCGAAATACGGCTGATATTGAGGATATTTTTAAAAAGCCGTTTTTGTCTCATTGGATTTTTGAAATTGAAATGCTGGCTCGTCTCAGGGAAAAATGTCTGGCCAAAAATGTCTGTGCGGAAAAAATGATATATGAATACCCTTTGATGGAATGGAGGAGCGTGGCAGGATCCAAATTGTCGTTTTTTCAGTCCTTTAAGTCTATATGGCATTTGTTGCGGATCGCGTGGCTTTATAGGAAGCACAGTGGTGAGGCATGAAGATCCTGTTGATTTTCCCGCCGCTTTTGGGAGAGGAGCGCTATGGCCGTTTGTCTCGTGCCGGCTCTTATCTGCCGCCCCTTGGGCTTCTTTATATTGCGGCTGTTTTGGAAAAAACCCATGATGTGCGGGTGATTGACGGCTCAGTCGGCCGGGTCTCTTTTTCTGATATCCTTTGTCAAATCGGTCATTGGCGCCCTGATATTGTGGGATTCTCCTGTTTTACCAGCACATACCCAAAGGTCACTGATCTCTGCTCCTCCATTAAACAGTATCATCCTCAAATAAATATTGTTTTGGGCGGACCTCATGCCACGGCTTGCCCGGGGGAGGTAATGGCGCACACAAAAGCGGATTTCATTGTGGTAGGAGAAGGCGAGGAGACAATCAAAGAGCTTGTCCAGGCAATAGAACTCAATAATGATTTTTCTCAAGTAAAGGGTATTTTTTACAGAAAAAACAATCAAGTCGTATCAACGTCTCCGCGCCCGCGCATCACGGATTTGGATCGTTTGCCTTATCCTGCAAGACATCTGCTGGACATGCGGCTGTATAAGCCTTCAGTGATGCATTTCAAGAAATTGCCCAGTTTTTCCATTATGTGCGGCAGGGGATGTCCTTTTCAATGTACTTTTTGTTCTTGTGCAAAAGTTTTTAAGGGGAAGACGATTGTTCGTACGCCGGAATCGATTATAGAAGAAGTTCGGTTCCTTCAGAAAAATTATGAGGCGCAAGAGGTTATGTTTTGGGATGACACCATTGGTCTCAAAAAAGAATGGATGATCAGGTTTTGTGAGCTGCTGGCGCCGTTGAATATACTCTGGTCATGTTGGATTCGTGTGGATTTGGTGTCGCCTGATCTGCTAAAGCTGATGGCTGAGAGCGGCTGCTGGAATGTGTCCTATGGTGTTGAGTCAGGGAATCAGAAGGTCTTGGACACGATTAAAAAAGGGTTTCGTGTGGAGCAGGTCAGGAATGCTTTTCAATGGACTCATGAGGCCGGCATGGAGGCAAGAGGGACATTTATCTTTGGCTTGCCCAATGAAACCAAACAATCTATGCAGGACACGATTCAACTGGCCATTGACATCCGTGCTGATTATGCGCAGTTTCAATTGCTCACGCCATATCCTGGCACGGAAATGTGGGACACTCTTAAAAATTATGGAGAAGTCAGTAACACGGATTTGTCCAAATACACCATATGGTTCCCGGTGTATACTCCCAGAGGATTGGCCAGCGCTGATCTGTCGACAACTTTGAGGAAAGCTTATTCTAGGTTTTATTTAAGGCCTGGCTATCTTTGGCAGCGGGTACGCGGCCTGCGTTCATGGGATGACTTGAGGAGAAATATGGTTGGGGCTTTAAGTGTGATGGGAATGGTGAGGAATTGATCACACGTTTTGAAAGATAAGCTGCGCAGTGTGTTTTGAAAAAAAAACCTGCAGTGGTGCGGGTTTTTGAATCTCGTAGGAGAGAGTTCTTGTGATGCTATGACCCCATTCCAGCTGTCAAAAAATTTTGTTATGGCTGTTTTATGTTGTTTTGTGTCATGGTGGGGGATGTGGGTCCTTGTGGCTGCCGGGTCTTCTGTGCCGTTGTCTTTGTTCCCTTTTGGGAAGGCCGGGTATTTCTTAACGGCTCTGCTGGCCATTCTGGGCCTTGTGATGACAGCTTTTGTCATTTCATCTGTTCCCGGGGAAAAAAGGGAAAAAGACAGCCTTTGGTGTCAAAAAAAAGATTTCTTTGTATTGGCTTTGGCTGTCATCGCTATTATTGTCTTTTGGGAAAAAGTTTTTATCAGGGGATGGATGCCTGTCAATGCGCTTGTGCAGTATCTTTTTTTCCCAAAAATGATGCTGATTTGTGAACAACTTCAAAATGGTCTTTTCCCTTTCTGGAATCCCTGGAGCAATTGCGGGCAGCCGCTTTTGGCTGATCCTCAGATGGGTGTGTTTTATCCCTTAAATATCCCTTTTCATTTGTTCGGCTATCCCATGGGTTTTCGCATTTGGCTCTTTCTGCATTTCTTCTTTTTATTCTCTTTTTCTTATCATTGGCTTCGTGACAAACATTATTCAGTGCTGCCGGCTGCTTTGGGGTCTTTTTTAATTGTCTTTAATGCGGCTGTTGTTTGGCGCGCTGGATATTTGAGCCATTTGTCCAGCTTGATTTGGATCCCCTTTATATTGCATGCCCTGGAAAAAAAATCATGGAATTCACTCATTATGGGTTTTTCGCTTCAATTGCTGGGCGGGCACCCGCAATATTTTTATATGACACTCTTGATGAGCGGGGCCTTTCTGGTGTTTTATCAGCAAGAGCGAAAAGTATGGCTTCGGACATGTTTGTGTGTTGGGATCAGTTTTCTTGTTATTGCTGCTCAATCTTTCTCTTCCTGGGAGCTTATCCGGTATTCTGTGAGATCAGGCGGGCTCCCTTATGATATGGCTGTTCACTATTCTCAATCACTGGGGCAAATTCTAAAATTTATATTCATTCCTCAGTGGGCATTGTTTCAGCATGATTTTACAGGGGATCCTTTTCTCATGGCTTTTTATGCGGGGCCATTGTCAGTTGCTTTGGCTTTTTACGCCATTTGGAAAGGGAACAGGCAGGCCAAAATATTTGGCGGTTTCCTCTTGCTCCTGGGTGTGTTTTTAAGTCTGGGGGGGCATAATCCTCTGCATAAGCTGCTTTTTGATTATATTCCGGGATTCAATTTGTTTCGGTATCCCACCCAATGGTTGTGTTTGGCTGTCATGGGTTTGTCTATTTTGGGTGCAGAAGGCGCTTCAAAACTGCGCAAACAATGGGGAATCGCAGCTTTGCTGATTTTGTTGCTGGACCTTTTCATTTTTAATATTCATACGCCTTTCATGTATGTGCATTCTGATTACCTTTCTCATAAAAGCCGGTTTCTAGAAAAACATGATGGGGAGGCTTCCTGGACCATCAGTGCGCTGGACTCACACAAGACAGCACAAAATTCCATGGAGGATATAGAGCCGGACAAAAAGGTCTTTTCAGGGAGGATTGGGTTGACCAAACAGGTGGTTCAGTGGCTGTCATCTGATTTAGACAATTCTCAGCAAAAGGAAAATAGGTTTCGTGATTGGCTTCTCATTAAAGAATATTTTTTGCCTGGACAGGGGGTTCTTTTTCATATTCCAGAGGCCTTTGGAACAACGATTCATCTTTTGACACATATGAATCAGTGTCAGACAATGTCTTTTCAGGATGATTCGGCAGGACATTCAGCGCGCCAAAAGATGAGCATTCAATACTTGGTGGACAGAGAAAATGAGCCGGACGGGACAACAGGATTTTCTTTGAAGAAATTTCCTTTTGGATTCCATCGTTTTTATACATCAGAGGGGAAGGCTGTTTATCCCAAGATTGTTCATGAATACCCCCATGCTTTGGAACTGATTTTTTCATCTGCCACTGCATCGCCAGTGACCATGGCAGACGCTTGGTACCCGGGATGGAAACTTTTATCAAAGGGCCGCGCGCATCCGGTTAAAAAAACACAAACAGCTTTTAGGCATATCCCTGTGCTTGATCCTGAGAAGCCGGTTGTTCTTCGTTATGATCCATTCCTGTTCTTTTTGGGGATGGTGGTGTCATTTGTTGCTGGTCTCGTCATATTGGTCTTGTGGACCAAAAAGCACATTCATGATCAAAAAGAGTCTCTTCTGTTGGGGTGGGTTATATTGGGGGCAGGGGTGGTGTTCCTCCTGAAATCAATATTTGATTTATATGGGGGACAGCCTTACGCCAATTTCTTTTCACCTGTTGCTTACAGTTTTGTCTCTATTAAGAATTTTGTGAGATTTGCTATTGCAGAGGGATTAACCGGGCTGTTTTGTCTGCTGTTATCATTGGTCTTATTGATGAAACGAAAAAAATAATAGTTTATGGGGACAACTCTCAATACTCTGAGCCTGTTGCCGGACTCAAAAAACTTAAAAAAAGAGGCTCTTTCACAGAATCTGTGGGTAAAAACCTTACAAAAAGATTTTTTATGGTTAAAAGCCGCGCTTCGCGCCCTGCTTTTTTTAACCACGGAAACACGGAGAAACACGGGAAATACAAAAAAACATAAAAACAAATAGGTTTTTTATCCAAAAAAAGGTTTTCCCCGTGCTCTCCGTGTCCCCCGTGGTTAAGTATGAATGGGCGGGCGGGAGCCCATGATGCTTTAAGTGTGGAGATATTTTTATTGGCCAAATTGATATATATTGGACAGTATAAAAGCCCTTGACAAACAGGAGCGGAGGGTGTAATATGAATGAACGATCATTCATTTTGAGGCAAATAAATTGCTTATCCAAGGAGGCTCATTATGCTCAGTGCTGCGTACGCAGTGAGTGGGGCTTTTCATACATCTCCTTTCTACGCATATGCCAGCGGCATCATGGTGCTTCTTTTTGTCGGTGCATTCACACGGCAAACCAATGCGCTTTTTACTGACGGGGTTCTGTTTTTTACAGCAGTCGGCGGCTTTCTCTGGTTTCTTGGCCTCGTGACAGGGGTGGATAATGATCGCCACGGCCGTCCATTGACAGTGTTGGCCATGGGGACCCTGACTATTGCCATGGCTCTGCTAGGTGGAAAATGGGGACAACAGCTTTTGGTCACTGGTTCTGTGGCGCCTGCTATGACCATGGCGCAATTAAACGCAGGGCTCTGGACTGGCAGTGTGTCTCTCATTGCCTATGGTTTTCTGTCTTTTACAAAGAAAAAAGCATGTTTTGTTTATCCTCTTTTATACAGTGCCACTTGGATGTATGTGTGTCTTCTCGAACTGGCAGGGCATCCCTTGACCCTCATCAACATTTCTCTTGTTGTGGCTGGGGCCATGGTGCTTTACTACATTTTGGACGGACTTGATATTCATGAAGTGGCACGAGGGGCACGCTTGTGGGGATTGGTGGCTTTTGTTTTTGTTGGTTACGCGGCCTAGTTTCTCAGTCATCGACAGCATTAACAGCCATTCTCATTGGAATGGTGGCATTTCTCCCAGGCGTATGGAAGGGAAAAACAGATATAACTCTATTCTTTCTTTTGTCTTTCTATCTCACGCACTACTTGTTTTTTCAGCGGGAATGGGGATTCAATCAACCCAGTGACTGGGCATTGTTTGCGTTTCAAGGCGTGGCAGTCAACTGCGGCGTGGTGTTCGTTCGTACCTTGCTAACATATGCGCGCCCTCAAGCGAATCTGATGCCTTTCCGTCTGGCAGCGTTTTTTTATGCTGTAATTGGCATGGGCCTTGCTCTTCAAGACTTGGGAATTGCTTGGCAGGTTTATGGGGCATACGGCGTCTTGGCCCTGTCAGTAAGCTGTTTGCATTATCATAGGCGTTATTGGGGAGTGGGCGTGTTTCTCCTTTTTGTTTCTGCTGAAATCTTTTTCTTTCATCATGGATACAGATACATTGAAACGTTCGTGTGGCCAATTGGCTTTCTTTTTATTATTGCTGCATGGGCAACCAGAGACAAAAAGAATGACCGAGATTTTCTCCTCGGATTATCTCAGGTCGTCATGTACGCCCCTTCCTCTGTTTTGGCTTTGAAGGAGCATTGGGGACCCCACGGGCTTATGCTGGGAGCCGCCAGCCTGACAGGACTGTTGGCTGGGATTTCCCTGAGGAATAAGTGCTTGACTGTTGGCAGCGTGTTGGTTTTTTTGGGCAATGCTGTTTATCAATCCCGCGATTTAATATGGAATCTGCCTGGCTGGGCGTTTATGGGATTGGGCTATGTGCTCCTGATTGCACTGGCCGCAGCCTTTGAGTTTCAGAAAGAAACCATTTCAGGAATCAAAGATTCCCTGGCCGCTGCCTGGGATCGATGGGATTGAAAAAGATTTGCAGGGGACAACTCTCAAGATATGCTCTACTCGACTA
Organism: Elusimicrobiota bacterium; assembly: GCA_028278255.1. Taxonomy (GTDB): domain Bacteria; phylum Elusimicrobiota; class Elusimicrobia; order FEN-1173; family FEN-1173; genus JANQER01. The sequence goes on from JANQER010000326.1 coordinate 24,792, forward strand.
CACTCACAATGATGGAAAATAATGGCAAGTATCAAACATGTCAAGACAAGCCCAGCTGGGTTAGGAAATACTGGAGAGTAACCGAAACTTAAGACGGGTAATTTCAATATAGTATAATAGTATCGAGAGTCCGTGTGCCACGAAACTGTACACCTGATGAGGGCAGATCCCTCGGCATCGGCTTGCACGAGCAGATGCCAAACCGCCTTGAGCGGCTGGGTTC
>JANQER010000331.1 GCA_028278255.1 Elusimicrobiota bacterium
ACGCGCCAAAAACCACTGCGCCCCAAAAAACAACGCCAAGGAATATTTTCAAAAAACGGCCCATAAACCTCCAGGTTCTGATTTCCTCTTTTGACTCATTGTATTAATTTTCAATTAGAAAGTGTTCACTCTTAAATAAAAAATCCTATCTTACTTAACGCCTCGTTTAAAGTTGAATTTCAGCGTGTCCGGCATATTGTTCTGCCTGTCATAAAAACGCTCCAAAATCTGCCACATGTCTTTTCTGGGTTTGACATAACTCAAATCTATTCCAAAATGTCTGACGCCGCATTCTCTCAATTTTTCACGCGCTTTAAATATATTGAAAGGCTTATCAGATATCAGCAAAGCCATTTCTGACTCAAAAATGGGACGCAGCAAAGACCTTTCACTCTGCCCGGTGATGGGCGCCTGGTCTTGAATTACACAGTCTTCCAGCATATGATCGGTCATGATCCGAGAGCGCGCCAGCGGGACATGTCCATACAAGTAAAGCACTGTTTGCCCCCCTAAGCCCGGAGAACACATTTTCCGAATATTCAAAAAATCATCTTCCCAAGACACGGTCATATAAGTCAGGCCTTTGTCTGCCCAAAAAGCAGCTGTATAAGCATTCCAGGTGTAAAGCCATGGCCCGGCAGACAACTCACAGGCATGATTCTTAAAAAAACCGAATTGAGACACATTATTGATTACCCATTGATGAATTCCCGCTGAAATCATTTTGTCTATATGACGTTGAAACAAAGCCGTGTCTCTTTGTCCGATAAAAGGAGGCAGCTCTCCGCCCAAACCGTAAGCTTGTTTCCCGGCCAGACTGTCCACAAAAGGCAGATTTTCTTTTTTCAGCACAAACACCAAGCGCTTTGTCTTGGCTGTTTCACAAAGGATGTCCAGCCATTTGATGTGATCAAACCGGACCCACAACACATCTTCTTTTAATGGGACTGACTTCTTGCTGTCTTTCCACTTATTGGAAATAAGCGCTGTGTGGGCTTGACAAATTTCAGGGGTGTCTCTTTTTCGGGGCGGATTCAAATGCGCATAATCCGCATAAATATGATCAATGTCTCTTTCCAAATCCTTTTGGTCAAGCTTCACATCCACTGTCTTAAAAACCGGATTGTTCCGCTCAAAATCACTGCCTTTGCCAAAAGGGATAGAATAAGCGCTGCCTTTCTTGGAAAAAGTTTTCACTTTAAACGCAACCGTTGTGTCACGGCCCGGGTTAGACAAACGCAATCTGTCTCCTTCCGCTATATCAAATCCGGGCATCAGTTCCACAGAAATGGCGCTGTCCTCTATGGCTGTTATTTGGCCGATCCTATTGCCAAGACACTGGGCCTGTTTCGGTTGAATAATGGTTTCATCACGGCCTGCAAAAAGACAGGTTGTCTTGGCCCGGGCCATATCACCTGACAGGATTGACTGCGCCTCCTGCAGAGCCTCCGCATAATCAGAAGAGGACGCATCCAAAAGAAGCCGGTAAGCCTTGACCACCCGATACACATATTCACTGCTTCTCATGCGCCCTTCAATTTTAAGAGAAGCAATACCTGCCTGCTTCAGTTTGGGGAGATGCTGCGCCAATTCCAAATCTTTCGGAGAAAACAAATACCCGCTTTTATGTCCATTTTTCCAACGGCGGCGGCAAGGCTGCGTGCACCGCCCCCGGTTTCCGCTCAATCCGCCGATAAAACTGGAAAAAAGACACATTCCGGACAAACAAAAACAAAGCGCCCCATGACAAAAAACTTCAATCGGGACAGGTGATTTGTTCGTGATCAATTTCAGCTCAGCAAAGGACAATTCTCTGGCCAGGATGGCGCGGGCAAATCCCTGCTCTGCTAAAAACTCAACCCCCATTCTGTTGTGAACCGCCATTTGCGTGCTGGCATGAAGCGGGATTTCTGAAAAATACTTTTTTATAATGCCGGCCACGCCCAAATCCTGCACAATAAAAGCATCCGGATTCAGCGGCCTGATGGATGTCAGGCTTTTCACCACACTGCTTATTTCTTCATGCTTCACAAGCGTGTTCAAAGCCAAAAACACCTGAACATCTCTCTGATGCGCATAATCAATGAGCACCTGGAGATCATACATGTTAATCGGGGAAGAAGACAAACGGGCATTAAATCCCTTGACTCCCAAATAAACAGCATTGGCCCCGGCACGAATAGCTGTGACAAATGATTCTTTGGACCCAACTGGCGCCAACAACTCCATCAAACTCTCCTCACTTGGAATTTTCTTTGATAATTGTTTCTTGGAATTTGGTTATTTTCGGTTTATCCGATTAGGGACTAAACCCAATGCGGTTTAGATAAGCGTAGTTGCCCGATTTATCGGGCTCTTTAAGGCAAATAAATGCGTTAAAAGCGCCCCACAAATGGGGCAATTACAAAAATCCAGCTTATCTA
>JANQER010000337.1 GCA_028278255.1 Elusimicrobiota bacterium
GAAACAACTCATGCCGGTTTTTCCTCAATGTATTCACGCGCACACACAAATCAGGCGCCTCATTGTTCTTCTTCAGCAAAGCCGCGCATTCTTCCGCGCCCAACACATCATGCCAGCGCTGCACAAGCCATTCCGGATGAGAATACACAAGGGACAAAAAATGAACCGGGTTGTCTTTTTCTGGCGGCCATGGCAGAGACGCCTTCTTCCTCTCCAAAGAACGCAGCGTCCCATTCACAAAAGAAGCCACCCCTGCATGCCCATGTTTTTTGGCCAATCGAACAGATTCATTCACAGCCGCATAAGAAGGCACGCGTTCCGGCATAAACAAAATCTGACAAGCGCCCAAACGCAAAACACCAAGAACAGCCGGCTCCAGTTTCCCCAAATCCATATGAGAAAACTGCTGCAGCGCCCAATCAAGCGTGTTCAGCCGGCGCACTGTTTCATTCGTCAATTCCCGGCAAAAAGCCTTGTCCTTGTCTTCCACCCCGGGCGTCTTCTCAAAAACCTGTTCCATAATTTGACGCAACTGTCCCCTGCCAGCATCATACCGAACAAGCACATCACAAGAGATTTCACGAGATAAAGACATAATATCAAAAGTGACAAGAAGAAGTAATAAATTGAGAGTAATTGGCCCACTTCGTGGGCGAAATTGGCATCCTTCGGATGCGAGATTTGTGCACTTCGTGCACGAAATTAATTGTGCTATAAACTATATCGCTTTTCAATTTCGCGAACGTCAGTGAGCCAATTTCGTGAGCAAAGCGAACCAATTTCGTCCCCAAAGGGGACAAATTTCCAACAACCGCCGACTACAGACAATGGATAATCTTAACTATATCCTTCCCACCATATGCTCCAAACGCGCAATTCTCTCTGTCATAGGGGGATGCGTTGAAAACAAATTCATCAAACTCTTGCCGCTTAAAGGATTCACAATAAACAAATGCGCTGTGGCAGGCCCTGCTTTGGTCATGGGGATTCTCTTGGTCCCCATCTCCAGTTTCTTCAGGGCATTGGCCAAAGCCAAGGGATCCCCGCATGTCTTAGCGCCCAAAGCATCCGCTGCATATTCGCGGGAACGTGAAATAGCTGTTTGAATCAGCATGGCTGCCAAAGGCGCCAGAATCGCAGTCAACAAAAGAGCGCCCAAACCAATATAAGCATTTCCCCCGCTGCCGCGGTTATTGCCCCCATACCCGCCGAACATAGCTGCCCAGCGCGCCATACTGGCCAATATCATCACAGCCCCGGCAATAGTGGCCGCAATACTGGCAATCAAAATATCCCTGTTTTTCACATGCGCCAATTCATGGGCAATAACGCCTGCCAGCTCTCTCTCATTCAAAATCCGCAAAATCCCTTCTGTGCAAGCCACAGCCGCATGTTCAGGGTTCCGGCCTGTGGCAAAAGCATTGGGCGTGTCATTCGGAATCACGTAAATCTTGGGCATGGGCAGGCCAGCCACCTGCGTCAGATTGCGCACAATGCGGTGCATCTGAGGATATTGGCCTTCATCCGCAGGCTTGGCCCCATAAATTTTAAGCACAATCTTATCTGAAAACCAATAAGAAAAAAAGTTCATGGCCACAGCAAAACAAAAAGCCATAACCATTCCCTGCCGCCCCCCCAAAATCTGCCCCACAAACACAAACAAAACCGTCAGCACTGTCAAAAACAAAAACGTCTTTAAACTGTTCATACAGATAACCCCTCCCTTTTGATTTTATCTTTACAATGAATTTCGTGCCCGAAGGGTGCCAATTTCTATCAGTTAAATTTATCTCCTGCTTTCAATCTCGCCCCATTCCAAAAGCTCACAGCATCCATTTCCTTTTTTCCTTCAGGCTGCACCCGCAAAACCAAAAGCGCATTGGACTGACATCTCACCAAAAAACCTTGCCCCTTTTCAAACCCCACAATCTGGCCAGGCACGCCTTTGTCACATGCCACCACACGCGCTGAACGTATTTTCAACAAAGACCCCCTCAAAAACGTATAAGCCCCGGGCCAGTCATAAGTGCCGCGGATCAAATTCACAATTTGCCCGGCTGTCTGCCCATCCCAATGAATGCGCCCATTTCCCCTCTTCAACAAAGGCGCACGGGACACTTCTCCTTTTTGCGCCACAGGCGTGATGGCATTGTTTTCAAGGCGCTCCAAAAACTCATCCAACAAAACCAATCCTTCCCGAACCAAACGCTCCCGCAAAACAACAACATTGTCCTCCGCAGAAACAGACACGCTCTTCTGCAAATAAACAGGGCCTGTGTCCAAACTCTTTTCTATTTGAAAAACAGACACGCCTGTTTCCTTGTCCCCATTGATCAAAGCCCATTGCACAGGCCCAGCACCTCTGTATTGCGGCACAAGAGAAAAATGAACATTCACCATACCGCACCTCGGCGAACAAAACACCCTCTCTGGAATCAATTTCCCATAAGCCACCACAATGGCCACATCCACAGAACGCCCCTCAACCATATCAGACACGGAAAAGTCACGAAGAGACTCAGGCTGAAAAACACGCAAACCATGCGACAAAGCTGCCTTTTTAACAGCAGGCATGGACAATCCATGCCCCCGGCCCGCCGGCTTGTCCGGTGACGTCACAACACCCAGAACATTGGATTTCTCAATCAAGCGCTCAAGAAAAGGAACAGCCACATCGGGATTGCCGAAGAATAGAGTGTTTAACATATATTAGAAATTGGAAATTAGAAATTAAAACACTTCATAAGTTTTAACATATACTATACACGATGGTTTAGCGTTCTTTCTGTAATTTCGGTTATATGAATGTCAATCTGTCAAAGTACGTTCATGTTTTCGTAATTGCCCAATTTATGGGGCGCTTTTGATCTTTGAAAAACCGCAAGAGAGACTCGTGCTCCGACCCATTAAAAAAATTGGGTAAAAACCTTAAAAGAGCCGATAAATCGGCAGACTACAACCCCACAATTTAAATGGGTCGGACCACTCGCTGCATATATTAATATGAATTTATTCAAAACACCCCTGCTTTTTTCCGTTTGCGGATATCCCAAAGCACTTTCAAACGCACATGAACAGGCAAATGATCAATCATCAAAGCCCCGTTCAAATGATCAAACTCATGCTGCAAACACCTGGACAACAACCCATCTGCCGCCACCTGAATAGGCATGCCTTTCTCATTCAATGCCGTGAATCTCACCCATTCAGCCCGCGGAATCGTCACTGAGATCCCCGGAAAAGACAAGCAGCCCTCTTCTGACTTGATCCGTCCGCGTTTTTCCTCCATCTTGGGATTAATCAACACCAATGGCTGACGCCGCCCTTTTTCCGGCACATCCATCACAATAATTTTCTGGGAAATCCCCACCTGCGGCCCGGCCAAGCCAATCCCAGGCTCTGCATACATTGTCTGGAACATCAACTGAACAGTTCTCTGCAAATCCGCATCTATTTTGTCCACAGGCTTGGCCTTACGGCGCAAAACAGCGTCTCCGTATTTGCGGATATTCATCAATAACGTTTGAGGAGGTTTGATTGTAGGTGCCATAAGTGTATTATATCAATGTTAGGACAGACTGACAATCTTCTTGACCATATCCCTTGGTTTGAGTATAATAAGAGACCAATTTGGAAGGAGAAAAAGCATATGGTTCGTATACGTTTACAACGCGTGGGAAAACCACACGATGCGCATTACCGCATTGTGGCTATTTCGCGTGAAAAAGCCCGGGATGCTGCTGGCTTGGAAATCATAGGACATTATCATCCCATGCAAAAATCAAACAAACTCACAGTCAACACGGAACGTCTCAAGCACTGGGTCAGCCGGGGCGCACAGCCCACTGACACACTTCGAACAGCTTTCAAAAAAGCCGGTGTCTGGGGCCAAATCCAAACAGCTGCCTAACACACAAAAATGCCTTCACCTGCAGAGTCTGTCCTTTCTATTGTTCAATCACTTGCCAATCAACCGGAACTGGTTCAGGCACGCATGGTGGATGATTCAAAAGGCGGGTACGTGGAACTCAAAGTGGCGCCGCAGGACCGCGGCGTTGTGATTGGCCATCGCGGACGCACCATTGGCGCCATGCGCCAGGTCATCAAAACCGCGTTTGCCAAAGAACATGACGGCATTGACATAAAGCTTTTAGACTCATGAAAAACACCGGACCACAACAAGACTACCTTGTCCGTGATTTAGACGGGTGCACTGTTCAAACGGAAAACCATGAGGTACTGGGCATACTCAAAGA
>JANQER010000343.1 GCA_028278255.1 Elusimicrobiota bacterium
CTTGTGGCAATACCGACGATCATGCGCGGAACCATGCGGCGTTTTGGGACGGTAAAGCGTTGACTCTGACACCTGCCTATGACATTTGTCCGCAAGGCCGCACCGGCAATGATGCTTCACAGGCCATGCTCATATCTGGGGACAATAACCTGAGCCAACTCAAAACGTGCCTTGAGACCGCGCACAACTTCCTTCTATCTGAGGAAGAGGCCCGCGAAACATTTGGCAATTTAACTGCCGCAATCGAACAGCATTGGGACGCCGTCTGTGAAGATGCAGAGCTAAATGAGGTGGACAAGAAACTTCTTTGGAGACGACAGTTTCTAAACCCCTATTCGGTTGAGCAATAGGTATTACTTTTGACAGAATTGAGTTACATACGAAGTAAAGGCTATGCAGAACCATAAAATGCACAGGACGCAAAACAGCGTGCGCCTGTGATTTTCGCGTTCGGCCAATCAAAAACATGAAACGGAAATCTATTCCACAAAAGACAAAGATGCTCCTTCAGAAGGAGACACAATCTTTATGCCCATTTTGTGAAAGTACCGATGTGGCGCATTTTCAATTCCATCACATTGATGAAGATCCACAAAACAACGATGCATACAACCTGTTGATGCTGTGCCCAACATGTCATTCAAAAATCACAAAAGGCGACATTTCACGCCAAGAAGTAGAAAATAAGAAGAAAGAGTTGGCGCTTACAACACAAGAGAAGGACAAGGCAATGGGGAAAATCATCAATTTCAACGCTAAAGTGGGCAACGCAGTTGTTGGAGACAACAACAAAGTAACGGTTAATATTAAAAAAGAAACGAAAAAATCTAAATATCCCGATGGGTGTCTTGGTGCAAACAATGACAAAGCCAATTACGTTGGGTATCTGATAACGAGGTATCACGAATACAAGGAGTGGGAGGTTGGAAAAGAAAATATGAATTATTCTATTTTCCAGTCTCAGTTGAAGAAGAAATATAAAATCGGAAAAACAAGAACTCTTTATAATGTTCCTGAGGGCAAATTTGAGGGGCTGTCTGCCCACATTCAGAAAAAAATTGATGGCACCGTCCTGGCAAATGTTAAGCGATCTAAAGGCCAGCTTAAAAACTACTCAAGTTATGAGGAGTACCTTGAAGAAACAGAGGCCTAACATTCACTCTTATCCCAAAAGCGGACCCTTGCGACTTTTGGTCCAGATGATGACCAGCGTTCGGCGGTCTTGAACTATAAGCCCGACTCGATTTGGGTCATCCAGTGGTTATTCCGATTGAGCTTTCTTTCAGCGATTTTTCATAAAACATGAAAGACAAAATGATTGATCCTTACATGATTCACAAATAAAGTGGGAATCGTTTTGGGAAACCCAATCTTCGATGACCTTGTGTAAAGTATCACCCATAGAAGCGTCGTATCCCCAGGCGATCCGACGTAGGACGGAGAAATGCCTCTGTGAAAGTTCAAGAGCGCAAGTCATTATTATGATCTCCTATTAATTTTGATAATCCAGTAGGTCTTGATCATCGTTTCGGGAAAAGTTTGAGTAATATCGTGAGCGCAAACTACAACCTACTGAAAAAAATAATGATTAACATTAGCATCATCCAGTCTGATGTAAGGCTTCGAAATATAGGCTATATATCATGCTCGGAATTTTGAAGCAAGGACTTTTGCTCGTATAATCCGAGCATGAAAAAAACGATAATCAGCAAACATGGAAAACTTATTAGCCAAAGGCTTGTGAAGATCAGAAACGAAGCAGGACTGACTCAAAGGGCTTTAGCCAAGAAACTAAACAGAGAGCCTTCCTTGGTTGCTCATTACGAACTTGGCCAAAGACGAGTTGACTTGGCTGAGTTTTACTGGATTTGTAAGGCCTGTGGGGCCTCTCCTCATAAAGAAGCTTCAGCTTTAATGAAAGCCTTTGACAAAATATAATTTTGCGGAATTATCGGCTCATCACATATTTTCAATAGCCACATTGAAAAAATCGGTTGAGCCGAACCAACCATTCCAGTTGGACAGGCAGGGTCGGGTGACAAGGCATTTGAAAAAAACACGGAGACACTGCAATAGGCAAATGCCCAAGCCACACGACC
>JANQER010000444.1 GCA_028278255.1 Elusimicrobiota bacterium
CACCGAAACGCACATTGAATTCCAACACCTTCGGTCCGTCGGCTGTCAGCATCAAGCCAAAATAAATCACCCCGCAAAAATCAAGATTTTCTTCACGCAAGCCTTTGATAAATCTTGAAAAAATCTTGTCTTCGATTTCCCGCCAAAGAGACGCCGTGACCTGCGGCACAGGCCCGTAAGCGCCCATGCCCCCTGTGTTAGGACCTTTGTCATCATTGTAAAGTCTTTTGTGGTCCTGTGTTGACACCAAAGGCAATAGAGTCGTTCCATCGCAAAGCGCTATCACACTGAGCTCTTCTCCCTCTAACTTTTCCTCTAAAAGCATCTGATCCCCGGCGGATCCGAATCTTTTGTTGTTCATCACGTCATCCACGGCTCTTTTCACATCAGTGGCATCCCGGCAAAGCATCACGCCTTTTCCTGCGGCAAGGCCGCTCACCTTGACCACGCTGTAAGGATTCGGCCATTGCAATGATTTCACAAATGACAAGGCTTCTTCAGGATAAGAAAACGCCTTAAAATCAGCTGTGGGTATTTCATATGTCTTCATGAAATTTTTTGCAAAAACCTTGCTTCCTTCCAAACGCGACGCTGCCCGGCCCGGCCCAAACACACGCCGGCCTGAATCACGGATCACATCCGCCAACCCGTCCACCAACGGCGCCTCAGGCCCGATGATGGTCAGGCCTATATTTTTCTCCTGCAAAAAACCAAGCACGGCTTTTTCATCTTTCAAATCCATGGACACACAGCGCGCTTCTAACTCAATACCGGCATTCCCGGGAATACACCACACTGTGTCAACAGAAGGACTTTTCTTCAATGCCCACACAATCGTATGTTCGCGCCCTCCGCTGCCAATCACAAGAACATTCATACAACCTCCCCAATAACAAATTGGTAATGTCAAAAATAAATTCTAAATTCTAAATCCTAACCCGGATAAACCGGAAATAACCAAATTCCAAGAAACAATAACCAAATAACAACCAATCACCAAGACACAATAATCAAACAAAGGCCAAATCCCTGTAAATTCAAATATTCAAAATGAAAAATTCAAAATCTGCAAACATCTGTTTTATCGTCAAAGCTTTAAAATATTTTTGCATAAATATTCAAAAGATTAACTCTTAACCGCCTGAAGAACGCGGGTTTATTTCATCACCGCAATCGGGTATTGGGTTGTGAAGCAGGATGTGCAAAAATTCTCTGCTTTCATCCCAGTGGCCTGAAGCATGCCCTTGAGCGACAAATACGCCAGGCTGTCTGTACCCAAATATTTCTGAATGGCCGGCACAGTCATTTTGGAAGCAATCAGCTCCTTTTTCTGCGGGGTGTCAATCCCGTAAAAACACGGCCCCACAATAGGCGGAGAGCTGATGCGCATATGAATTTCCCTGGCCCCGCATTCACGAATCATCCGGATCAATTTCCGGCTGGTGGTGCCCCGCACAATAGAATCATCAATCAACACCACACGCTTTCCTTTGATGGCCTGAGGCACTGCGCTGTATTTCATGCGCGCACCGAAATCGCGGATTGACTGTTTGGGCTCAATAAAAGTGCGTCCCACATAATGACTGCGAATCAGTCCCAGCTCATAAGGAATCCCTGATTCCTCTGCGTATCCCACAGCTGCACAGCTGGCAGAATCAGGCACTGCCACCACCACATCTGCTTTGACGCGGGATTCCCGGGCCAATTGACGCCCCATTTCCCGGCGCACCTCATAAACACTTTTTCCAAAGACCTGTCCGTCCGGCCGGGCAAAATAAACAAATTCAAACACACAATGGGCTTTGGGCGTGGAAGGCAGCATGGCCACTGTGCGTACGCCTTTTTCATCAATGGCCGTGATTTCACCGGGCTTGACTTCCCGCAGCAATTTGGCGCCAATAATATCAAAAGCCCCGGTTTCACTGGCCACCACCACTGATCCGTTTAATCGGCCGATATGCAGCGGACGCACGCCCCATGAATCCCGAATCACATAAAGTGTTTTGGGCGTCATCAATGTCATTGAAAAAGCCCCTGTGATCTGAGCAAAAGCTTCCTTAATGGCTTCCACCATACTGCGCGCATAGGACTTGGCAATTAAATGAAGAACAATTTCCGTGTCCGAATCCGTTTGAAAAATAGAGCCTTCTCTTTCGAGTTTCTTTCTCAAAATCTGTGCATTCGTTAAATTGCCATTATGCCCGATGGCCATAGGGCCCCGTGCAGTGGCCACCACTATGGGCTGTGCATTGATCAAAGAAGAATGCCCGGCTGTGGCATAACGCACATGACCTATGGCCATACGCCCTTTAAGCGCGTCCAAGTTTTGCCGGTGAAACACATCCGACACCAGCCCCATTTTCACCCGCGCATAGAACTTCCGCCCGTCAGAAGTGACAATACCGGCGGATTCCTGTCCCCGGTGCTGCAGCTGATGCAAACCCAAATAAGCCAGCCGCGCTGCTTCCTTATGATTGTAAATCCCAAAAACACCGCATTCTTCGTGCATTGAATCTATCATTTTTCCCTTTTATAGGGCGGACACAGAGATCCGCCCCTACGACCTTTTCTTTATCCACGACAATCCAATCTCTAATTTCTAATTTCCAATTTCTTTGATTTTTCAACCGCTCTCACGGCATTCTTGAATATCTGCAAGCCCACGCCATTGACAGGCAAAGGTTTCACGCGTGTCCAATGGGAATGCTGAAAAGTAAACGCGTAACGCTCCGGATGAGGCATCAAGCCCAAGACATTTCCCGCTTTGTTGCAAATCCCGGCCACATCGCCAAAAGACCCATTGGGGTTCCAAGGATACCCGGCCTTGCGTCCTTTGGCATTCACATACCGAAAAGCCACTTGTCCGTTTTTCTCCAAAGACTTGAAAAATTTTTCTGATTCAGGCACAAACTTTCCTTCGGCATGCGCCACAGGCAAAGGAAACACATCAGGCAAGCCTTTTGTGAACAAGCATCGGCGGGATCCTGTTTTCAAAAAAACCCAGCGGCATTCAAATTTTCCTGAATCATTGTCAGTCAAAGTCGCCTTCAAAGAAGAATCCCATCCGGACACGCCCGGCAAAAGGCCGCATTTTGTCAACACCTGAAACCCGTTGCAAATCCCAATCACAGGCTTCCCAGCGCCCACAAATTGCTCCAAAGGTCCCTTTAACTTATACAACAGTTTATTGGCCAACACTTTTCCCGAAGCAATGTCGTCCCCAAAAGAAAACCCGCCGGGAACAACCATTAAATCAAAATCATTGATCTCTCTTTCCTCCCGGACAAAAGCATTGATATGCACGCGTTCCGCGCAAGCGCCTGCCTGCTCCAAAGCCCACATGGTTTCCTGATCGCAATTGGTGCCCGCGCACCGCAGAACCAAAGCTTTGACCGGGTGGACGGATACATTTTTGATTTTTGATTTTTGATTTGCGATTTTATTGTTCATATTTCCAATTTCTAATTTCTCACATCTATCCCATTCCGCCAGGCCTTTTCCACCTCAGACACGGACCAGGCATATGTTTTGCCTTCCATTCCTGTGATCTGAAGACGTTTGCCTTCACGCACCTGCCCGATACAAGACACAGGCATTCCTTTCAAACAAGACAAAAAACCGCGTTTGGCCCGCGGGGACACTTCCACCACAAACCGGCCGTTTGACTCAGAGAACAAAACCTTGTCCGTGCGGGCTTCATTCCTTAAATCCGCTGACAACAAAGCCTTCCTCACATCCAAATAAAAACCCAATTCACCGGCCAAAGACATTTCCGCCAAAGCCGCGCCCAGACCACCCTCTGAACAATCATGACACGCAGACACCAACCCCTGAGAAATGGCCTCTGCCAGTTTTTCATAAAGCCCCCAAGTGTCCTGCGGATTCAACCGCGGCACAGAACCGCCTGCGGTGTTGCGCCAAATCCCGTATCGGGAACCGCCCAATTCATCCCGGGTTTCCCCCAGCACATAAATCCAATTGCCGGCGCGCTTGAAATCCATGCTCACGACTTTTGACACATCCCCCACTTGGGACACCGCAGAAATCAAAAGCGTGGTGGGAATACTTCTTTTTTCTTTGATCCCATTGGCTTCCCATTCAAATTGATTATACAAGCTGTCCTTGCCGGAAATAAATGGCGTGCCATAAACACTGGCCACATCATAGCAGGCCTGTGCACAGCGCACCAACCCTCCCAAAATTCTCGGGTCCTGAGGATCGCCTCCGCAAAAATTATCCAAAACAGCAATCCGGTCCAAGCGCGCGCCCACAGCCACCAAATTCCGAACAGCCTCATCCAGAACAGAAGCCGCCATCCAATACGGATCCCACCGGCTGAAATGCGGATTAACACCGCAGGCAAGCGCAGTGCCCTGCAATGAAGAGGGATGCAATTGAAGAACAGCGGCATCACCAGGCCCTTGCGATTGAGTCCCCACAAGAGGTTTTAACACTGTCCTTCCCTGCACCTCATGGTCGTATTGACGAATAATCCATTCTTTACTGGCCACAGTGGGCTGCGCCAAAATCCCCAACAAAGCACGCTCCAATTCATAACGACTCTTTTTTCTTTTCCGGTCTTGGGTCTTGGGTCTTGGGTCCTGGGTCTCGCTTATAAAAGGCACTTCAGGCGGGCAAGACCAAAAAGACTTTAAATGCTGCTTGGGAACACCGTCATGTAAAAAGCCCATACACATATCCACAATCACTTCCTGATCATAAGACACCCGCAAACGCTGATTGTCTGTGAAAATACCGATGTCTGTACAATCCACATCTTCAGAAGAAAAAAGAGCCTGAAGTTCCTCAAGGTTGCCCGGAGGCACAGCCAAAACCATGCGCTCCTGAGACTCTGACAGCCAAATTTCCCAGGGAGACAATCCCTTATATTTCAAAGGCACTTTCTCTAAAGACACATCCGCGCCTGTTTTTTCACCCATTTCTCCCACAGCTGAAGACAGCCCGCCGGCCCCGCAATCAGTAATGCCTCTGTAGAGTTTCTTGTCCCGTGCCGCCAGCAGCACATCCATCATCTTTTTCTGCACAATGGGATTGCCGATCTGGACCACACTTGATTCAATCCCGGTGGTCAAACTGTCAGATGAAAAAGTCGCGCCATGGATCCCGTCCCGGCCCACGCGCCCGCCTGTCATCACAATTCTGTCCCCCGGACAAACAGCCTTTTCAATGGTGTGCACCGGCATCAGACCCAAAGTTCCGCAAAACACCAAAGGATTGTCTTTGAAATCATCATCAAAATAAACAGCCCCATTCACAGTGGGAATACCCATCCGGTTGCCGTAATCCCGCACGCCTGACACCACCCCATGAAAAATACGGCGCGTGCTTAGCCCGCCCATGGATTTGTTTCGGCCGGCTTCATCAAGCGGACCAAAACAAAAAACATCCGTATTGGCAATGGGCCGCGCACCAAGGCCGGCGCCCAAAACATCCCGAATCACGCCGCCCAAACCTGTCCCGGCCCCGCCATAAGGTTCCAGAGCAGAAGGATGGTTGTGCGTCTCCACTTTAAAAGCCAGGGCTTCCTTATTGTCGTAAGACACAATCCCGGCATTGTCTTTAAAAACAGAAAGACACCAAGGTTTCTGAAGCTCCTGCGTCACTTTCACAATCGTGTCTTTCAGCAAATCTTTGTAATGCCTCTTGCGTTCCAGGCCCAATTCATCTCTTTCTGTGTGCTCAATGGCTGCCCGAAATGTTTTATGCTTACAATGTTCAGACCATGTTTGTGCAATTGTCTCCAACTCAGCATCAGAAGGCCCCCGCCCTTGTTCTGCGAAATAGGATTGAATCGCCAGCATTTCCTCCGCTGACAAAGAAAGCCCGCGCTCACGGCTCAAAGCATAGAGAGAGTCTTTGGAGAGTGATAAAAACTCATCTGATTTTTGCATGTCAATTTGTTGTGTGTTCATATCTATTTTTAATTTCTATTTCTGTCTGATCGGGCGGGGCGACCCCGCCCCTACGACAATTTAACCCACAATTTCCAATTTCTGTATTAATGTGTTCATTAAATAATTTTCACAAAAAGCCTTCACTTCCTTGGGCGCTGGCGCGCCAAAAAACTTAAAGAAACTTCCGGAACGCGCTTGATCAAATTCAGGCAAATCAAGATCATGCGCAGCCAAACGCACTGTGTCTGCCACAGGGTCTGACACCCCGCTTTTAAGCCATACCTGCGCCTGCAGGGAATGGTCGCGATCATTCCCTATAGATTTCTTCTGATCTTTTTCACACACAAAATAGTCCTGCGTCACAGGGTCAGCCAACAGCTGCCCAGACAATGTGCGCACATCCGCCTCAGACAAATCACCGCACACCTCATAAGCATGCCCTGTTTGAATGTGTTTCACCGCAGGCAGTCCGGCAGCTTTCCATTCATTCTTCAAAGCCGCGCCGCGATGATCCGCAAACCCTTTTTTATGTCGCACAAAAACACGGTAAATCATGCATTCCTTTCCTGTTTTGCTTTCCCGTTTCACATTTCCAATTTTATCCAACAGGGCGGAGGCCTCCCTTCCGACACATTCCTACAAACACGTGCCTTAATTAGCATCAAAGCAAACAGGGACCATATCTCCAATCCTACAATCCTGGATCATGCCTAGCGGCAAGATAGCGACATGGAGCCCCGCTCCTACGACTTTTCTTTTGCAGGGCGGACACGGAGGTCCGCCCTGCTTACGTGAATATCTCATACTCATGTTTGATGCCCAGCAGGGCTTTGACCACTTGCTTTAAATGATTGATCACAAGATTATTAAATGACTCTTCCAAAGCCAGTCCTTCACGGGACACCAAACGCCGCACAATGGCCCTGGACAATGCCTTGATCTGCACATTGGTCACCTCTGACCCGCCCCAGTACGAATAGTATTCGGCGTACCTTTCCGTCAGCTCATTTTTGGACCAAACCATGGGTTAACCCCTTTGGAAAAATATCAGGTTTTCGACTGTTTG
>JANQER010000022.1 GCA_028278255.1 Elusimicrobiota bacterium
TCCACAGCGCCAAAGCCTTATTTGCGGCGCGGCATCTATTTGGTGCCCACTCTTTTCACGCTGGGGAATATGGCTTTGGGGTTTTTTGCGCTGATCAAAACAATGACGCATGAGTTTGCCGCAGCGGCCACAGCAGTGATTGTGGGGCATGTGTTGGATATTATGGACGGCCGCGTGGCGCGTTGGACAAAAACCAGCAGCCGTTTTGGGATTGAGCTGGACTCATTGGCTGATTGGATCACTTTTTGCATTGCCCCTGCTTTTATGATGTATGAGCTGGTGCTTAAAGAAAACCGTTTATGGGGGTTTCCGATTGCTCTTGTTTTTGTGATTTGCGGGGCTTTGCGTTTGGCCAAGTTCAATCTGAAGGCGCAGATGGGAGAAGGCAAGTCCGGTTATTTTTATGGACTGCCCACACCGGCAGCCGGCGGAATGCTGGCGATTTTTGCCTTGCTGTATAGCGTGATTGAAGCGGGCACGCCCATCCGGTCTTTAAAAGTGGTGATGAAGCAGGTGCCTGCTTTTTATGAGTTTGTGCCGGCCATTATGCTTGTGTTGTCTTTGCTTATGGTGTCTCAGATTCAATTTTCAACATTCAAACAGTTTAATGTGCTGCGGCCCCGCACCATGCGTGCATTGGTGATCACTGTGCTGGTGCTGTTAATGGTTTATATTTATCCGCAAAACACCATTTTTATTTTTTATTTTTCTTATATAGCCTGGGGAATCATTGATTATTTCTTTTTGCGCTCCCGCCGGAACAAAAAAGAATCCGGCGAAGGCTACCAGCATGATAACTATGGGAAATAGATTTGAGGTTTTTTCATGAAGAAACCAGATCGTGTTATTATTTTTGACACCACTTTGCGCGATGGAGAACAGTCTCCGGGCGCCACCCTCAATATTTCTGAAAAGCTGCAAGTGGCCAAGCAGCTGGCTGATCTTGGGGTGGATGTGATTGAGGCCGGGTTTCCGGTGTCCAGTCCGGGAGATTTTGAAGCTGTGCAGCGGATTGCCAAGGAAGTAAAAGGTCCGGAAATATGCGGTTTGGCCAGGGCCGTGAAAGGGGATATTGATGCTTGCTGGAATGCTGTCAAACATGCCAAAAAGCCGCGTATTCATACTTTTATTGCCACGTCTGATCTGCATATAGAACGCAAACTCAAAATGACGCGGCAGCAGGTTTTGGAACGTGCTGTGGACGCTGTCCGCTATGCCAAAAAACACACGGACAATGTGGAATTTTCTCCTGAAGATGCTGTCAGGTCTGATTTGACTTATTTGTGTTCTGTGGTGGAAGCGGTGATTGACGCAGGCGCCACCACTGTCAATATCCCTGACACAGTGGGCTATTCCATTCCCGTGGAATTCGGAAAAATCATCCGGACTCTTTTTGAACGCGTGGTGAATATCCAGCGGACTGTGATTTCTGTGCATTGTCACAATGATCTGGGCTTGGCTGTGGCCAATTCCCTGGCTGCTGTGAATGCAGGCGCTCGTCAGGTGGAATGCACTGTCAATGGCATTGGCGAACGTGCCGGCAATGCGGCTTTGGAAGAAGTGGTCATGGCCGTTAAAACCAGGAAAGATCTTTTTCAGCTGATAACGAATATCAAAACCAAAGAAATTGCCAAATCCAGCCGGTTGGTCTCAAAACTGACTGGAATGGCTGTTCAGCCCAACAAGGCCATTGTGGGCGCCAATGCTTTTTCGCATTCTTCTGGTATTCATCAGGACGGCGTGATTAAATACAGAACTACCTATGAGATCATGAACCCTGAAGACGTGGGCATTGAAGAAAGCACATTGCTGCTCACAGCCAGGTCCGGCCGCAATGGCGTGAACAGCCGTTTAAAATATCTGGGATATCACATTCAAGCCAAAGAACTGGACAAATTATTCGACAGATTCAAAGCTTTGGCAGACAAGAAAAAATATGTGTTTGATGATGACCTCATCTCATTGGTGGATGAAGGACGTTCTCATGTGCCGGAGTTGTTTGCCTTAGAATATCTGAACACGTCTTCAGGCACCGGGGTGGTGCCAACAGCCACGATCCGGTTGAAAAAGCAAGGCAAGACTCTTCAGGAGGCTGCTTGCGGCGATGGGCCGGTGGATGCGGCGTACAAAGCCATTGATAAAATTGTGAATATAGGACCGAAACTCATTGATTATCAGCTGCGCGCCATCTCTTCCGGTAAAGACGCGCAGGGAGATGTGATGGTCAAAGTGGAACACAATGGCATGGTGGTCAGCGGAAAAGGCGCTTCCACAGATATCATTGAAGCCAGCGCCAAGGCCTATCTGAATGCCATGAACAAATTAAGCACTGCGCAAAAAAGCCAGGGCAAACAGATAAAGGAACATATTTAATTATGTTTTTTAATAAGCGGTTAATTTCAAAAGTGGCGGATGAAATCAAAGAAAAATGGCATCCCGAAAGGATCATACTTTTTGGTTCTTACGCTTATGGTCGTCCCACTCAAGACAGTGATGTCGATTACTTAGTGGTCCTGGATTCCAAAAAGAGGAATCTGAGACAATCTTTTGAGATTTCATGCTCTATTTCGCATCCGTTTCCTATGGATATTCTTGTGGTGAAGCCTAAAGAAATAGAGAAGCGTATAAAGGGAGGCGACTTGGTCCTTCAGGAAATAATAAATAAAGGAAAAATTCTTTATGAAGCCGGCTACCAAGGCATGGCTTAAAAAGGCTGAAGGGGATGTGCACACGGCCTCGCGTGAATTTCGGGCACGTAAACGGCCAAATTATGATGCGGCATGCTTTCATGCACAGCAGGCCATTGAAAAATATTTGAAGGCATTGCTGATAGAGAATGGAAGAAGTTTTCCCAAAACGCATGACCTTATTGAAATCAGTAAATTATGTGTGGATATCATTCCAAATCTGCTCCTGTTTGAGGTTGATCTGACATATCTTACGCAGTATGCTGTGGCTTTTCGATATCCCGGCGAATCAGCCGTTAAAAAAGAAGCGGAAACCGCTGTCAAATACATGAAAGATCTTCGGGATTTGATTTTAGTGCGCATAAAGAGAAAAAAATAATGGGTAAGACACTTTTTGATAAAGTTTGGGATATGCATGCGGTGCGGGAACTGCCGAGCGGGCAGACCCAGCTGTTTATTGGTTTGCATCTGCTGCATGAGGTGACCAGCCCGCAGGCGTTTCAGATGCTGCGGGAAAAAGGCTTGAAGTGCGCTTATCCGCACCGCACTTTTGCCACAGTGGATCACATTGTGCCCACAGAATGCCAGGACAGGCCTTTTGCGGATGACTTGGCAGAAGAAATGATGCAGGCCATTGAAAACAACACCAAAGAGTTTGATGTCAAATTTTTTAATTTTGCCACAGGACAGCAAGGCGTGATTCATGTGATTGCGCCTGAACTGGGCTTGACGCAGCCTGGAATGACAGTGGCATGCGGTGATTCGCACACTGCCACGCACGGGGCTTTTGGCGCGATTTCTTTTGGCGTGGGAACCACACAAATCCGGGATATCCTGGCCACGCAGACCATGGCTTTTAATCGTTTAAAGGTACGCCGCATTCAGGTGAACGGGCAATTGCAAAAAGGCGTTTATGCCAAAGACGTGATTCTGCATATTATCCGGAAACTGGGCGTTAATGGCGGTTTGGGGTTTGCTTATGAATTTGGCGGAGACGTCATAGACCGCATGTCTATGGAAGAACGCCTGACCATTTGCAACATGGCCATTGAAGGCGGTGCACGCGTGGGATACATCAATCCTGACAAAACCACTGTGGAATATTTACGAAACAAGCCTTATGCGCCAAAGGGAAAAGATTTTGACAAAGCTTCTGAGTGGTGGTTGTCTTTGGCTTCTGATCAAGACGCTGTTTATGCGGATGAGGTGTCTTTTGATGGGTCTGGGATTGAGCCTGCAGTGGCTTGGGGAATCAATCCTGCACAAACAGTGGGCGTGAGTGAGTCGCTGCCTCAACCAGAAGAGGCGCCGGAAGAATCAAAGGCCATTTTAAATGAGGCTTATCAGTATACGTCCTATGAGCCGGGAAAACCTGTGACCAATATCCCGGTGGATGTGGCATTTATTGGATCTTGCACCAATGGCCGTCTGTCTGATTTGCGTGATGCCGCGCAAGTGGTGAAAGGAAGAAAAAAAGCCAAGAGCGTCAAAGCCATTGTGGTGCCAGGATCGCAGCAGGTATTAAGAGAAGCTGAAAAAGAAGGGTTGCACAATATTTTTATGGAAGCAGGTTTTGAATGGCGCAAAGCAGGCTGTTCCATGTGTCTGGCCATGAACCCAGACAAACTGAGCGGTCGGCAGATCAGCGCTTCGAGTTCCAATCGGAATTTTATTGGCCGTCAAGGAAGCCCTGTGGGCCGGACCATGCTGATGAGCGCGGCCATGGTGGCCGCTGCTGCCATCGAAGGGCATGTGACAGATGTCAGGAAGTTTGTTGATTAAAAGATTGTCTAAATGAAATTGGGTCCCCTGCGGGGACCGAAATAGGTCCGCCAAGAAGGCATGGCGGACGAAATTGGCACCCTTTGGGTGCGAAATTTGTAGGCTTGCTATGAACAACATCATCAATAAAATTAGAGGCAAAGCTGTTCCTGTGGCGGGGAATGATATTGACACGGACCGGATCATGCCTGCGCGCTATTTGCGTTGCGTGACATTTGAAAAAATCGGACAATATACTTTTCAGGATGAGCGGTTTGATGAAAAAGGCAAACCCAAGGACCATCCGTTTAATGATCCTGTTTATCAGGATGCGCGCGTACTGGTTGTGGGCAAAAACTTTGGCTGCGGGTCTTCGCGCGAACATGCGCCTCAAGGCATTTTAAGATGGGGTATCCAAGCCATTATCGGCGAAAGTTTTGCTGAAATATTCGCAGGCAATTGCACGTCCATTGGTCTGCCTGTGGTCACAGCCGGAGAATCTGCCACAGCCAAAATTATGGCGTATGTCCGGCAGAATCCGGGCGCAGAAGTTGAGGTGGATCTGGAGAAAAAGAACGTGTCTTACGGAGACACCACTGTTAATGTGGACATCAAAGAATCCTCCCAAAAAATGTTTTTAGAAGGCACATGGGATTCAGCTGCCACTCTTATGTCAGCAAAAGACAAAATTGCCGAAACAGCGAATAAAATTCCGTATTTGAATTGGTGATTGATTAATTTAAAACAAAAGGGATCTCAATCATGCTTGATTTTTCAGATTCAGACAAACGCGTCAGTCCGCGGGCCGGTGCGGATTTTGTCATGGAAGTCTACGAAGACAATGGCAAAAAACTTGTGGGCATTGCCCGATTGTTAAATTTATCTTTGTCCGGCATTTGCGTGAGTTCGACAAGTGATTTGTCAGACAAGCTCAATATGTCTGTCCGGCTTCTGCTGGGTCAACGGAATATGCTGGCCATTCCTGTGGACATGGTTTGGAAGAAAAGCTATCCCCACACCACACAATACGGTCTTAGGTTCGGGGCTTATTCAGACGCCTATAAAGAGGTCATCCTCAAATTCATGAAAGAATATTTCGCAGAATTTGAAGACGTGGATCTGGATTTTAAATAGTAACCAGGAAACCACGGATAAATACGGTAAAACAAAAAATGCAGATTTGTAACTACTCAGGCAACCACGGATAAACACGGATAGACACGGTAAAAACAAAAATATTATGGTTTTCTTAATTTAAAAAATCTTTGTTAAATGATTTACCGTGTTCATCCGTGTTTATCCGTGGTTGCATTTATTGGAAGTTAATCATAAAAGAGAGGGAATAAAGATGTCATCCAAAAAATCAAAAAAAACATATAAAATCGCTGTGCTGCCAGGTGACGGCACTGGGCCGGAAGTCGTGAATGAAGGCCTCAAAGTGTTGAAGGCTGTTGGAGAAAAAAACAATATTTCTTTTGAATGGGTCAATTATGATTTGGGCGGGGAGCGCTACAAGAAAACAGGCGAGATTCTGCCGGAATCCGTTCTGAATGAATTGCGCAAAGTGGATTCCATTTATTTGGGCGCTATAGGTCATCCGGATGTGAAGCCCGGTATTCTAGAAAAAGGACTGCTTTTGCAGCTGCGGTTTGAGCTGGATCAATATATCAATCTGCGTCCGGTGAAGCTCTATCCCAATGTGGATTGTCCTTTAAAAGACAAAGGCCCCAAAGACATTGATTTCACAGTGGTCAGAGAAAACACAGAAGGTTTGTATGCCGGTGCAGGCGGATTCCTGAAAAAAGGCACTTTGGATGAAGTGGCTGTGCAGGAATCCATTAACACGCGCAAAGGCGCTGAGCGGTGCTTGCGGTACGCTTTTGAATACGCACAAAAAAGGAATAAGAATAAAAAATTAACCCTTTGCGGTAAAACCAATGTGCTCACCTATGCGTTTGATATGTGGGAGAGAACATTTTATGATGTGGCCAAAGACTATGCAGATGTCAAAACAGACTATGCACATGTGGATGCCACCTGCATGTGGATGGTCAAAAACCCGGAATGGTTTGATGTGATTGTCACAGACAACATGTTTGGCGACATTATCACGGACCTGGGCGCCATGATTCAGGGCGGCATGGGCATAGCCGCTGGCGGCAACATCAATCCGGAAGGCGTGTCCATGTTTGAACCCATTGGCGGTTCAGCCCCCAAATACACCGGCCAAAACATCATCAATCCTTTGGCCGCCATTTGCGCCGGCAGCATGATGCTGGACACCCTGGGCGAAAAAGACGCGGCTGATGCTGTTGAAAAAGCTGTGGTCACACTCCTTGAATCCGGCAAAATCAAAAGCCTCTCCGCCGGCAAAATGGGCATGACCACCAGTGAAGTCGGCGACTGGCTCGCGTCCCATCTATAAAAGACCTAGCCCGAATTTCTCAGTTGAGAAATTCCCTTCGCAGCGCTCACCATGCTGCTAAGCATGGTCCCTGTTTGTCGGAAGGGAGGAGGGCTACGCCCTGGGTTCCCCCCTCGGAACATGGCCGCAGCGCGGCCACAT
>JANQER010000027.1 GCA_028278255.1 Elusimicrobiota bacterium
CGGATATTTTGGCTTTTGGGGCATATCCTATGGCTCCATTTTGTATCGGGTTGAATATGAGATCGCATCCGGCAGTGTCATAATCACCTACATTTTTGTATAACTCTAGTAATCCGGTTGGGCCGGTTGTTCCTATCCCGATGTTCCCGCCTCCCTGCACATAAAAGCTTTTGGTTGTTTGCGGGCTGCCTTGCCATAAATTGCCTATGTAGAAATCAAAACTGGTGGGGGTGGCCACATTTCTGACCACACCCATCCTGCCCACCACCCCTCCGGCGTCCAGGAAATCTATGGTGTTTTCTGCGCCGTCATTCATGTAGTCAATATCTAATGAAATGGCGCGGTTTGTGACACCGGCAGCGCCTTTTATGTGCAACGGGGTACATGGCTTTGTTGTTCCGATGCCCACGTTGCCTTCATCTATCACCATCCGTTCGATGAGTGTCGCCTCTGCATTGGATGTGTGAAAGCTTAATTTTCCTATATCGGAATCGCCGTTCGTCACTTGGCCGGATATCATTGCTTTCGGAGATCCAAAAGCCACGTCTCGGACTGGGGTGAATGTGATATCTGTCCCAGGAGTATCGAAATCTCCCACATGTTTTTTTAATTCCAGGAGTGAACCAGGATGGGGGGTGCCTATGCCGAGTTTGTCAGTCACATATAGGTCATTTTTTATGTCAAAATCCCCGGGGCTGCCCAGGGCGTAACCGGCTGCGCCTATCAGTTGTCTGGGGGTCATTTCTGCTTCACTGCTGACTTGTATGCCCAGATAATAGGTTTGGCTGAAGTCAATGCTGTCCATTGAGGGGGTGCCGTTCTGCAGGACTGAATGAAACAGTCCATTGCTGACGGGCACGTTCACTGTGTATGTCCATAAACTTGTTCCGCCTTCTGCGTTTTCATACAAACGAAATGTGACCGGATATTCTCCATTGGTCAAAGGATTATCTGACTGGTCTGTGAGTTTTCCTTGCACATGGATTTTTTTGTCTCCGGCGTGGCATGAGGGCGGGTTTATAGAAAGTAGAGAATAAGAAAAGAAAGTCAAGGCTAGTGCAAATAATTTCAATTTATTTGTGATATTGACCATGGGTTTTGCCCTCCGTTTGTTTTCGATTGCTTTTTGTGCGTCATCCGGCTGAGATGTGTGATGTCGATTATTGATGTATGCCGGAGATTTTGGATTTATGCTTGTTGAATAATTTGTATTATGCATGAATTTTCCTTTCTTGTAAAGTCATTTTTTTGCTGCCCCGGATTATTTTCACATATGATGGAAGGGTTTGTATAGAACGTTTTTGACTTTTTTGAAACCGCAGAGTGGTGTTAGTGCTCCGCCCCATTAACAAATTGGGTAAAAACCTTAAAAGAGCCGATAAATCGGCAAGATACAAACCCACATTTTAAACGGGTCGGAGCATTAGCCTCTGTGAGAGCTGATCGAATTGATTAAGAGTCAGGGTTTCTGCTCTTTGAACAGGGTTAATCCCTAATACTTCCAAACATTCTGTCACAACCGTTTTGTCCAAATGAAGGCCGTGCGACAGGCTGTTCACAAGGGTTTTTCGTCTTTGAGAAAAAGCCGCGTGAACCACTTGAAAAAATTCTTCTTCTTTCTTGATCAACGGCGCCGGAAAACGCCGCAGCTTTAAAACAGTGGACATGACCTTTGGCGGGGGGTGAAAACATCCGGGTGACACGTCAAAAAGTTTTTCCACGCGGGCTTTGGACTGAACCGCCAAAGACAGAATGCCGTAATGCCGGGTGCCGGGACCGGCTTTCATTCTGTCAGCCACTTCCTTTTGAACCATGATCACAGCCGTTTCCCAAGCCTGCCAATCCAAAAACTTGCGCACAATGGCATTCCCGGCGGAATAAGGCAAATTTCCAATCACCTGACAGGAATTCACAGGCCAATCAGGCAGCGGCCATTTTAAAAAATCATGACAAACAACCTGAAATCCGGGTCTTCCCGGCCACTTCATCTTTAAATCATCAGACAGACGCTGATCCAATTCCACCACTGTCAAACGGGCTGTCTTTTCCAACAAAAACTGCGTCAGAATTCCACGCCCAGGACCAATCTCCAGGACTGTCGCACTGTTTTCATCCGGAAGCGCTCGCACAATGCGTTCAGCAATCTTTTGATTTGTTAAAAAGTTCTGTCCCCATTTTTGCCGCATAAAGCACCTCGATTTTTTACCACAGAGCGCACAGAGACCAACAGAGAAAAAACAACTATTCAGGCAACCACGGAACAACAAAGAACCATAATATTTTCATTTTTACCGTGTTTATCCGTGTTCATCCGTGGTTACATGAGTCGTTACAAAATATTTGTGATTTTTATCACTTTTTGAGATGGGAACACAACCATTGGATGGCATATCGGACAGATTGTGAGCGAATATGGCGCCTGCTGCCTTTCAATAATAATTTCCGTCCAACCACTCGGCCCGGGCCGGCCAATGCCACATAAACAAGGCCCACCGGCTTTGAGTTTGATCCGCCGCCCGGGCCGGCAATGCCGGTAATGGCCAAGGCCCAGTCAGACCCGGCCTTTTGAAGAGACCCTTGTGCCATTTCTTCTGCGCATTGTTTTGACACAGCCCCATGCTTGGCAAGAGTGCCTTTTCGAACGCCTAACAATTTAACTTTACTGTCGTTGTGATAAGTGATGCACCCTTGTAAAAAAAAACCCGAGCTGCCGGGCACACGGGTAATCGTTTCTGACAACAACCCGCCGGTACAGGACTCAGCCACGGACAAGGTTTCTCTTCTTGCGCGAAGAAGGCGTCCCGTCTTTTTTACTAAATCAGGAAATTGAAAATTTAGCATATTAAATATCAAATAGTAAATTTTGTTGGTTTTGCAATTTACAATTTAAAATTTGATATGCTAAATTTAATATTCCCATTCGCTCTTTGCTCTTTGCCTTCTATTTAAACACCCCTATTTTCAGTAAAAAAACCAATAACACAGCCACGGGTGTTAAAAATCGGACCAAAAAGCCCCAAATTTTACCCCAAACAATCTCCTTCACCCCTTCAGCGCCGGAATGCGCCTCTTCCAAGGCATAACGGATTCCCCAAAACCATCCCACAAAAACACAAATCAATAAGCCGCCCATTGGCAAAAGGATATTGGAGGCCAAATAATCCAAACAATCAAAAAATGTTTTTCCAAAAACCTTAAATCCGCCCATGCAGCCAAAAGAAAGAGCGCATGGGATCCCCAAAAGGAAAATAACAAGTCCGGACACGATAGACACCTTATGCCGCGCATACCCTTTTTCATCAATAAAATAGGCAGTCACCACCTCTAACAATGACACCCCTGATGTCAAAGCCGCAATGGCCAGCAAAACAAAAAACAAAGTTCCCCACAAATATGTTCCGCCGGGCATATGCGCAAAAACAGCCGGCAGCACCTTAAAAATCAAACCCGGGCCGCCCTCCGGGCTAAACCCCATGGCAAAAACCGCCGGAAAAATAGCAAAGCCCGCCAAAAAAGCCACAAGCGTGTCCAAACCGCCCACCCACAAACTTGCTTTCCAAAGATTTTCCTTCTTCTGCACATAAGAACTATAAGTGATCATGGCGCCCATGCCCAAAGACATGGAAAAAAAAGCATGCCCCAAAGCCACCAGAAATATCTTAGGACTCAATTTCGAAAAATCAGGCTGAAGGAAAAAGCGCACGCCCTCTCCGGCACCGGGCAAAGTCAATGCGCGCACAATCAAGATCACAAGAAGAACGAACAAAGCCGGCATTAAAATATCGCACCAGCGTTCAATCCCCTGACGCACGCCGCTGTGCACAATCCAAATACACAACACAATGAAAGCCGCATGAAACACAATCGGCCAAACCGGATGCCCCACAAAACCCATAAAATTGCTCAAAGCCAAATCAGGGGCTGTTAACTGCGCAAACTGCCCGGACAGACCTTTCAAAATATAAGACAGTGTCCAGCCGCCCACCACACTATAATACGAAAGAATAATAAATCCGGAAGCCACGCCCATAAAACCCACAAACTTCCAAAATTTGTTCCCATTGGACAAAGCCGCATAAGCGCCCACAGGGTCTTTCTCGGTTTTCCGGCCCAAAATAAACTCACACAGCATCACAGGCAGTCCCACAACTGCAATACACAACAGATACAAAATCACAAAAGCCCCGCCGCCATTCTCTCCCACAATATAAGGGAACCGCCAAATATTCCCCAACCCCACAGCAGACCCTGCTGCGGCCAGAATAAACCCCATATGAGATTTCCAATGTTCACGCTGCATCTCTTATCCTCTTATCCGTATTGTTTTTTAATTTCGCCGCCGAAGGCGGCCAATTTCATGAACGAAGCGAACCAGTTTCGTCCCCGAAGGGGACCAATTTCATACATCCAAGCAATATTTATATATTTAATTCTCTCATAATCGCCTCAACGGACGGTTTGACTGTGCGCGGCCGGGGTGCCACGGCAATGGCTCTGTCTGGGTCTTTTAAGCCGTGGCCGGTGAGCACGCACACAACAGTGGCTTTTGACTTGGCAAAATCCTTATGCGCATGAACATATTTCCTCAAACCAGCCACGCTCGCTGCACTGGCAGGCTCGCAAAAAACACCTTCTTTTGACGCCAGCGCCTGATACGCCTCTAAAATCTCTTCATCCGTCACACTGTCAATCTGCCCGCCGGATTCATTCCGCGCGGCTTCAGCCTGCTGCCAAGAAGCCGGATTGCCGATCCGGATGGCTGTGGCAATGGTGTCAGGTTCAAGCACTGGTTTTCCCAAAACAATAGGGGCAGACCCAGCAGCTTGATACCCCATCATCTTTGGTAATTTTTTACATTTTTTGGCAGCATGGTATTCTTTGTATCCCTTCCAATAAGCTGTGATATTGCCGGCATTGCCCACTGGAATAAAATGACAATCCGGCGGTTCGCCCAAATCATCCACAATCTCAAAAGCCCCGGATTTCTGTCCTTCGATACGAAAAGGATTCAAAGAATTTACCAGGGTCACTGTACCGGTTTCACTCATGGCGCGGACCATTGTCAAAGCCGTATCAAAATTACCTTCCACAGAAAAAACCTCAGCTCCGTGAACCAAAGCCTGAGACAACTTACCCAATGCAATATTGCCTTCAGGAATCAACACCACACAGCGCAGCCCAGCCTGAGCCGCGTAAGCAGCAGCAGAAGCTGATGTGTTGCCTGTGGAAGCGCAAATCACTGCTTTGGACTTATCTTCCAAAGCCTTGGAAATCGCCATGGTCATTCCCCGGTCCTTAAAGGAACCGGTGGGATTCATGCCTTCGTATTTCAGAAAAACTTTCAAATGAGGCGCACCCAGCCATTCCAACAAGCCCTGTACCGGAATCAGAGGTGTGTTCCCCTCCTTCAATGTGGCCACAGGCGTCTTATCTGTGACAGACAAAAAATCTTTATAACGATGAATAATTCCTTGGTAGTTCATGTTTTAGTCATTATATGACTGCTTTAAATTTCGTGAGCAAAGCGAACCAATTTCACGCCCAAAAGGGCGTCAATTTCGTCCCCGAAGGGGACCAATTTCCATGATTTTCTATTTTAATT
This sequence comes from Elusimicrobiota bacterium, assembly GCA_028278255.1. Taxonomy (GTDB): domain Bacteria; phylum Elusimicrobiota; class Elusimicrobia; order FEN-1173; family FEN-1173; genus JANQER01. The sequence goes on from JANQER010000027.1 coordinate 5,603, forward strand.
CTTCTATTCTTATATGCACGGCTTTCTTTTTCAAAACAGGCAATTGATTGATTGTTTTCAAAGCGGATTGAACAGCGCCTTCAAGCGCTTCATGCGTCACAATCACCAGCCGCACCCCTTGTTTGGCGTCATCCTCAAAAAGAGACGGATCTTCCTGGCTGACAGACGCAATCGAAATCTTGGCCTCACTCAATATGCCTGAAATCTTGGCCAAAACGCCGGGTTTGTCCACAGTGGTAAACCGCAAATAATGCCGGCATTTGCTTTCATGAAATGGAATGGCTTCAAGCTTTTGATGTTCGTGGTAACTCACACAAGGGATCTGACCGGCTGTGCCATTGGCTGCCTGCCGCGCCAAGTAAACCATATCAGACACCACAGCGCTGGCTGCGCTCATCTGCCCGGCGCCTTTGCCATAAAACATGACATCCCCAGCAGCGTCTCCATGCGCAAAAACAGCATTGTATTCATGATTCACAGCGGCAAAGGGATGCGCACATGGAATAAAAACCGGATGAACACGCGTGCAATGACGTTTTTTGCTCAAACGTGAAATCCCCAGCAATTTCACACACAAACCAAACCTCTCCTGCGCAAAACGCACATCCCATACATCTAAATCTTCAATGCCTTCGCAATAAACATCATCCAGATGCACCCATCCATTGCTGGCCAGAGACGCCAAAATCACAATTTTATGGGCTGCGTCCACACCTTGAATATCAAAAGTCGGATCTGCTTCAGCAAAACCTGCCTGCTGCGCTTCTTTCAACGCCGCCGAAAAACCAATGCCTGCGGTATTCATGCGCGTTAAAACATAGTTGGTGGTCCCGTTCAAAATACCATAAATCTTTTCAATATGATTGCCTGCAAGCCCTTCATTGATCCCCTGAATCACTGGAATGCCGCCGCCCACAGATGCCTCAAAATACACCAACGCATGAGACTTCTGCGCCGTGGTAAAAACCTCCCCCCAATATTTGGCCAGCATGGCCTTATTGGCAGTGGCCACATGCTTGCCTGCCTTTAAGGATTCCAGCACAATGGTTCTGGCAGGTTCATACCCGCCGATCAATTCAATCACAATGTCCAGTTCAGGGTCATGGGCCAATTGACGCCAATCATCCGTCAATTGCGGTGCATGCACGCCGTATTTCTGCACAGGTATTTTTCTCTTGTCGCAAATCCAGGTCAAACGCAGACGTGTGCCGGCTTTTTCCTCAAGGATCCCAATATTCTTCTGCAAAATCTTCACAACCCCCATGCCCACAGTGCCGCATCCAATCAAACCAATATTCACAATTTCTTTCTTCATAATCCCTTCCTTAAATTAACCACGGATGAACACGGATAAACACGGGGATAAAAACTTTAAAAATAGTATTGTTATGATTTTCTATCCAGGTTATTTTTTTGTTTTTCAGTG